>JAZKSG010000005.1:0-52209 GCA_036626215.1 Thermoplasmatota archaeon | reverse complement strand
TTACAGATCAAAACCTTTCAGGTAAAGCACAAGACGATGGAGACGACCTAGTATTCACCAATAATACTGGAACTAAGCTAAACCATGAAATAGAATCCTATAGTGATGATGGCAGCTATGTAAACGCATCTGTTTGGGTAAACGTTACTAGTCTATCTGGTAGCAGCGACACAACATTGTGGATGTACTATGGTAATGATAGTTGTGGTAGTCAAGAAAATATTGGGGGGACTTGGGATAATAATTATGTCGGAGTTTATCATCTAAATGGAAGTAATTATACCTCCTGTATCGATAGTTCCTCCTATAATAATGATATATCTTCTGAGGGGGGGACTCTTAGTTATCAACAGACAGGTAAAGTAGGATATGCTATTGATTTTGGAAGTGGAGACAACTATCTAGGTATTAGTGATGATAGTAGTTTAGACCTTGATAATTATACTGTTTCTGCATGGGCTAAAAAAGACCCTTCTGCTGGAGATGGACATATGACGGTTTTTGATAAACGTGAAACAGGTGGCAGTGGATATTATGTGAACTATCAGATTTTTCATTATGGAAGTTCTCCTAACACGTGGCGTAATCATTTTGGAAATGTTAGCCTTAGTGGTGAATATGAGGCATATGCTGACTCTGAACATATACCTCCTAGCAATGATGTATGGTATTATCTTACTGCGACCTATGACCATAGCGATGTTCTTTTATATATAAATAATACTCTTCAGAGTGACTCGACTTCAACCTCTGCTCAACCTCATTACACAAGTGGAAATGACCTTCCTCAGATTGGTGCTTTCGATGGAGCTAGTTATGGTTTTTATGGAATCATAGATGAGGTTCATATCAGTAAAATTGCTAGAAGCAGTAGCTGGATTAAAACCACATATAACACAGTTGAAAACTCGGATAGTTTTATATCATTTGGTAGTGAGGAAAACAATGGTTGGCAAACCTGGGATGACACAAGCAACCCAGACACAAGTAGTCCATGGAGTTGGAACTTCGACTTCCCCAACAACACAGGATATTACGAGTTCTACAGCATAGGCGATAAAGTTGGTAGTACAACAGAGCTAGCTCCGAACACTGCTGATGCAGGCTGTTATTATCAAGCAGATACAGCACCATATGTTGAAAATGTAACCATTACTAGCCCCTATAACTTTACCCTTGATGATCTAACTGGTAGCGGCGATTATTATGACAATCAATCAGATGCTGAAACCGGCTCCAGCTATGAATGGTACGAAAGCGCAAATGGAGTAAACGGATGGACAGCACTAGGGATAAATTCAACAACTCTTGATTCAAACTACACAAAAGAAGGATACTACTATAAATTTGAATACACACCTAGAAATGAAAATGGAACAGGAAATCCTGTAAATTCCAGTGCTTATTTAATTGAAGAACTAGACCAAAACGCAGGAACATATAGTGAAACATATAATACCAATGGAAATCTTACAATTAAAGACGGCGGGGTGTTAACAATCTCAGAAACTTTAACTTTACAGGAAAATCTAAATATAGAATCAAATGGAACACTTGATTTAGGTACAGAAAACCATGAAATAGGGTCACTTACAGTTCTTTCAAATGGTAACCTAACAGCAAGTACCGGAACAACAACAATCACCAGTGAAAAAAATGATGGATACGCACTTGATATAGATGGAAACTTTACACATAACTCTGGAACCGTTAAGATGAATACTAGCTCTGATTCAAAAATTGATATAAACTGCCAGAATGGAAATCTATACAATTTATACATAGACAGTGGGAGCGCAGATATCACGAGTAACGCTGAAACAACAATAAACAATAATATCATAGTACAAACTGGGACATTTGTAATAACTCAGAGTCTTACCACAAGTGAGATGCAAATTGCCTCTGACGCAACATTTAATATAAACGATTCTGCAACCTTTACCATGAGTAGCACCTTAACACTCAATGGTGCTTTTAATCTATATTCAGGTGAAGCAATAAATATAAACCTAAGCGGGACTTTATTTAACTTAACAAATGGCTATGATGTATCACTAAATCCAACACCAGACAATCCTACAAATCCAAGTGGATATGGAAACCTGAGTAAATACGTAAACCTATCAAGTATAGGATTTTCTTCTACTGTTGATTTAAATATTTCTTATTCTGATTCAGATTTAGGTGATGTTTTAGAAAGTACTCTTACTATATGGAAATACAACTGGACAACAGGAACGTGGACAGAAGCATCAACAACAGGAGTAAACACCACCAGTAATTGGGTATGGGCAACAGGAATAACCTCATTTAGCCCGTTTGCACCACTCGGAGAAGAAAATTATGCACCAACTATAAGTAACCCTGACCCAGCAGATGGATCAACAGGGGTATCAATAAACAAGGAAAATGTATCCGTACAAATAAATGACTCTGATGGCGACCTAATGAACTGGACTATAGAGGTATCCACTGGTGACAGCAACAGCAGTAATAATGTAGGAAATGGAACAATAGAATGCAACCTAACAACACCACTATCAAATAGTGTGACATATACATGGTGGGTAAATGTCACCGATGGATACCATTGGACCAATGAAACCTACACCTTTACTACAATAGCAGCAAACAAAGGAGTAGTCGGCAAAGGGCAAGATGCCTATTCACTTGAGTTAAACCCCTCTGGTGACACAATTTATGGATATATTAATGGAAAAAGTGTATCTACTAGTACAGATACAAACTGGCATCATGTAACTATGACTTATGACGGAAATCAGATAAAACTCTATGTAGATGGGGCGTTTCATAGTAATACTAGTTATAGCGGAAGTATAAATACAAATAATAATGATTTGCTTCTTGGAGAAGCATTTACCGGAACACTGGATGAACTCCGCGTTTCAAATACTGCAAGAAGCAGTGCATGGATAAACACATCACATATAAATACAAATAGCCCGACAACTTTTACAACATTTGGAGAGCAAAGAGGAATACTTTCTTCATTTAGCTATAGAAAAAAGATATGGATAAACTCCTCAATGGTTGAATCAGATTTATCAAACTTCCCAGTACTTATAAATACTGTAGATACAGATCTTAAAAACAAAGCTGATTCAACAGGAAACGATATAATATTTATGGATACCACAACAGATTGGAAAACTGGAGATATAACAAATAGATATCCACATGAAATCGAAAAATGGGACAGCAGCACGGGAGAATTAGTTGCCTGGGTGAAACCAGATAGTATTAGTTCAACAACAAACACATCGTTTTATATGTACTATGGTAGCCCCTGTATAGCAGAAAAAGAAGATCCAGGAAATGTTTGGGATAGTAACTATGTAAGTGTATGGCATATGAATGATACCAGTGATTCTACAACATATAACAACAACATTGTGAGTAATACCGGGGCGGATTTAATTTCAAATGGAAGAATTGCTAGGGCTTACGATTTTGAAAAAGATAATGGAGATAAAATGTCTGTTTCTGATAGCGATAGCATGGATATAAATAATACATTGACACTTGAAACATGGTTTAAACTGGAGTCACAGCAAAATTACCATTATATACTTGAAAAACATGGGGCAGATCATGACTATGATGCATACGCTTTTATGTTTCAATATGATGAACTATCATTTGAATGCAGGCCTGTCAACCAAGATTATACCAGCTGGCAGACTTCAACAGCAAACCTAAACAATGACATATGGTACCATTATGTTGTTACGTGGAATTATCCAAGTAGCAATTTATCATTTTATCTAAACGGTCGTCTGTTAGAATCCAAATCAATAACTACCAATGATTTGAGGATTACAAGCAATTCAACAAGTATAGGATGGCAAGATACCCAATATCCACAATATTTTGATGGTGTTATTGATGAATTAAGAGTTTCTAACAACGTGAGAAGTTCGGATTGGATAAATACAACATACCATACAACAAATGATCCAAATAACTTTACAGAATTTGGAAGTCAAGAAATCCAAAATGTACCACCAACCCAAAAAAATCCAGATCCTGCAGATGGTTCAACAGGTCAAAGCCTGAACCCAACATTGTCAATAACAGTAAATGATACAAATACCGATACAATGGATATTTACTTCTATACCAATGCTACTGGATCATGGGGAGTTATTGGAACCAACTCATCTGTCCATAATGGAACCTACAGTCAAACCAATTCAAGTATGGACCAATACAGCAAAAAATACTGGTGGAGTGTAAACGTCACTGACGGAGAAGTTTGGACCAATACTACATACAGTTTTACCACAATGTCTCCTCCAACTAACTGGTACGACTCTAACTTTAACTACAGAAAACTGGTAACAATTGATAGTGGACAAGTACCTAGCACATTATCAAACTTCCCAGTGCTAGTAAGTGAAAGTAGCGATAGCGATCTTGCATCTCATGCTCAAAACGATGGAGACGATATATTCTTTGTTTTATATAGTGATAATAGCACCAAACTAAATCATGAGATAGAGTTATTTAATGGGGGTACAGGTGAACTTTCTGCATGGGTAAATATTACAAGTCTTAGCTCAACAACGGATACAAAACTATGGATGTATTATGGAAATAATACTTGTAGCAGCCAGGAAGATATTGCTGGGACATGGGATATCAACTACGTAGGAGTATGGCATATGAATAACACCACCGATTCCACTTCAAATAATCTCGACTTAACGAACTCAGGTGCAGTATACACAGAAAATGGAAAAATAAGCGGATGCTATGACTTCGAATACGATGATGCTGATGAAATGACAAAAAGCGATGAACCAATACTTGACATAACAGGAAAAATCACAATGGAGGCATGGGTAAAACCAGAAGGAACACAATCACAATACGCTAAAGTTATCCAAAAATTAAAATCACCAGATTATTATCCATATCAGATAAACTTTGAAGGCACTGATAATGACACATTTACTCTCAGCGTTTCAAATGGTTCAAACGAACAAAACTGCTACTCTACAACCAACATAAACCAGCCAGTGTGGTATTATCTAACCGGAGTCTATGATGGAACATATCTAAGATCATATATAAACGCCACACAAGAGCAAAACAAAAATATCGGAAGTTACACTTTACATACAAACAACGAAAACCTAGAAATCGGAGGAAGAAGCACAAGTTCTACAATGGGTTTCGATGGATATATCGATGAAGTAAGATTATCCAAAACTAGTCGCAGCTCAGATTGGATAACCACCACATACAATACAATGACAAATACAACAACATTTACAGAAATTGGAAGTGAGCAAACTCGGCAGTAAGTTAGACTTTTGTAGCATAAATATAATATATTCACAAATATATACATAATTGTTTAAAGATATCGGATGGGATGACACAATAAACCTGCAAATGAAAACCATAGTGGGGAACATAATCTTCGTAGCAGTTTTACTTCTAATACTAACTCGATTCCTACTAATATGGACAGGTGGAAGTTTCCCAATAAATCTGGTGTCATCTGACTCGATGGAACCTACACTGTATGAAGGAGATATTGTAGCGTGGACACCTACAAAAATAGAGGATGTCGAAGAAGGAGACGTAGTAGTTTTTAAAAGCCATGTACATTGGCCAGACGAAAAAATCTTAGTACACCGAGTAACAGATATAAAAAAAGATAGCGATGGCAACATATTACTTGAGACCAAAGGAGATAATAACAAATGGACTGATCAAGCAGGTCCACATATACCAGAACCATACATAAGACAAGATAATTTGATGGGAGAAACCCTCTCCATTGGAGGACAACCTATCAAACTACCATTCGTTGGGCAGATAGGAATCTGGGCTAATAGCGGAATCGAAAAACTTTCACAACCTTCAAATTCTAAAGGCGTAATCCCTCAGATTGGAATCTTTACACCATTAATCATATCGGTAGCGATACTAGTAGCTCTAATATTTTTAATCCCTGAGAAAAACAAAAAATATAGAGAAAAAATCCGTCTGCTAATATTTGGCCATAATAATATCAACCTCAAAAAAACTTTCATAATTTTTTTAGCTGCCTATTTAGCTTTTTTTACAGTTATACACTGTTTCGCCTATGACGAAGTTACAACTTCTTTTGGTGTAGATGAAAAAAGCCCTGAAAGCCAGATAAATTTCGGAAGAATAAAACAAGGACAGGAAACTTTTCCAGCGGAGCTACCAGTGGTAAATCCTAGTGTTTCATCGGTGAAAGGAATAATCTATAGCACTGGGGAGACAGAACAACATATTTCTAAAAAAACATTTGAGATAGATGCAGGACAAACCAAAACTGTTTCTCTTACAGCCAAAACAGATGGAAAAACCGAAAAAGGAAGTTATGAAGGCAAAATAAAGGTGTATTCATCTCCCTTCTGGATGATGTATCCCGATGATTTAATCAAAAAAATAAGTAACTTCAACACTCAAAACAGCGTTTTAATACTTGATCTCTTAACCTCCCTAATTTTAACAGGTATCACTACGTTGACACTAACAACAATCTCTTTTTCAGAGACAAAATATAAACAATGGATGATAAACCGGATTTGGCATCCATCAAAAGTTTTTATATCAAAATCAAAAAAACAAAAAATTGATTCAATAAAAAAAACTTTGAAACAAAAAACAAGAAAAACCTTCACTTGGATAGCTCAAATAGATCTCCTAAATGACCAAGTAGAAAAAATAAACTCAGAAAACGTTTTGAAACCAATCCTTGCCTCACTTGTCATTATACCAGTTCTAATGCTGATCAACATAGGAGTAGAGGCTATGTTGATATCCTCTTTAACAGCAGGATTTATAGCATATATGATAAGCTGTAAAACTAGAACCAAAATAATCTTATCTTGCACCTTCTCACTAACAGTATTTGCCATTATAATGATTAGTCAAACAGGTTTAGCTATAGCTTCCTTTAACTATGACATATTAAAAATACTTACATTGTCCATGGGGGCAATAGGGGTATATCTATTGTTTGTAGGCATAGTTATGCTTCCTTTAACGTTAACATCTTGGTTGATAACCCATGTTTTCCGAAATGTTAAAGAACGCAGAGAGCCATTGCTTATGCTGGAGGGAAAATGTGATCTATAGGGCTAAAGCCCTTTTGATTTGGTGAGGGGATAAGAGAAGGATGCATATTTTTAATAGAAAAAAGAAAAAAAGAACCAAATCAGATAAAGATCTCGAAGAGGGGATAGATGAGTTAATCTCAGAAAAAAATAAAGAAAATGATAAAGATAAAAAAACTAAGTTAGGGTTAAAACTTCCAAAGTTTAAAAAAACAAAGAAAGAAAAGAAAAAAACCAAAGAGAAAAACACCAGGAAAGAGAAAAAAACAGTTGAAGATGATATAGAAGAGGGGATAGAAGATTTCCCTTCTGTTGATGAAATAGAAGAAGATAAAACACCGTTTTTTAAAAAAAATAAAAACTTGTTTAAAAAAGATATGAAAGGTAAACCTGTTTTCTTAGAGGAAACCGGTGAAAAATTAGGAGAGGTTTATGATTCAGTATGTAATGAAAATGGGGAGATTACCGGTTACAAGATAAAAGATAAAGAATCAGATGCAGTTTTGAATTTTTCTATCGATCATTTTGATGAAGGTAAAAAAGGCCTTATTTTTATACCTCGATGGTATACTCAGGCGTTGAAAACTATAGAAAAATTGGAGTTTAAAGATCGAGTTTCACCAGAGTTGACAGCTTTATTATCTGAAGATGAAAATTCTAACAGAGAGGCTTATGAGATTTTTGTTAAACATGATGATGAAATGGCTGAGTATATTGAACAAACTATTTCTCTAAAAAAGATGTTGAATAAACATCTAAACTTACTTGAAAAGAAACGTGTAGCTCTTAAAGATGATTTAATGGATTTAACTGAGAGGAGACTTATTAAGGATATAGATCGAAGAGAATTCGCTGAAGACGTAATGAAACATAGGAAAAAAGTCAATATTCTTGATGTAAATATAAATAAATGCAGACAGCTTCTTAGAAGACTTGATAATACCTCTTTTGGTGTAATCGGAGAAGATTTTTTTGATTTTGAAAAAGAGGATGAAAACGAGGATGGAGTTTCTCTACCTGAAGGTTACGATGACTTTGATTTACCGACAAAGAAGGAAGATACAGATTTAAACATGGTTTATAAAGAAAAATATTTTGATTTAAAAGAAAAATTTGATCAACTTGAAGATCAATATGAAGAACTTAAACATTCGGTAGAAAAACTTGTTGAAACTTGAATAACCAATATTATTGGCTTTTAATTTAAAAAAGATTAATAAGTTGCTTTCTATTAATGTTTAAATCAATAAAAGAAATAAGTTTGAAGAGGTTGTGAGGAAACCTAAAATTTGAGGGTATTATTCACCTCTTTTCACTTGGTAATTGGGGTGGGAAGAGATATTCATGTCTACAGGGTCTGAGGATAGGAAGAAAAAAAATAATTATTCAGATATAGGAGACTATTTTGAGAGAGATAACCCTGTATTTTTTGTAGATAGAGAAGGGAAAATAGTTGATGCCAACGATGTTTTTTGTGAAAAACTTGGTGTTTCTAAGAGAAATCTTGTAGGTAAAGCGTTGAGTGAAGCAGATTTTTTAACTGAAAAAGGACAAAAAAAAGCTATGGAGCGGCATGTCTCTCGTTTAATCGACAAAGAAACGCCTGTTTATACGTTGGATGTTTTTGATGAAAATGGAGAACCTGTCTCTCTTGAAATTGAGACTAAACCTTATTTTGAAGGAGATACTAAAGCAGGTGAGATAGGCGTCATAAAAAATTTTAATTCCTCTTACCAGACTACTATGAAGAAACCTATTCAGACGAAAATAGAATCTTCCTCTGATTCTGAAGATAAAAAAGATTTTCTTAAAGCGTTCAAAAAAATCAAAGAGAAAAGCAAGGAGATCAAAAAACTTCGAAAGGAATTGGAACGATATGATAAATCAGCTACACCTTCTTCCAATGTTAAACGTATCGCAAGTAAATTACACTCTGCTCAACTGGATTTAGAAGAAAAAAACCATGAACTTAATCAACTTCAGGGAGAAATATCGAGCTTAGAAGAACGAATCCATATTAGAAATCAAGAGATTGAAGAACTAAGAGATAGATTAAATAATAGATGTGTTCAAACTGACGAACAGAAGAGATATATACGTCAGATGGAGGAAGAACTTGATAAAAAAAACAAAGAACTGGATTCCAAAGAGTGGGAGTTAAAGGAGAAGAGAAAAAATATACAGAGTTTAAAAACTGATTTAGAAGCTGATACTGGGAGAATTGAGACACTAAAAGATAAACTTGAGGAGAAAAACAATCAATATGAATCTTTACAATCAGAGTTATCACAAAAACGTACAGCTCTTCAGACAAACATGCATCATATGGATAAAATACGTAGCGAGTTAAAAGAGGAAAGAGAAAGAGTTAATGGTGTAGAAGAAGAGGTTAAGCTGCGTAATAAAATCATTGAGGAATTAAAAAATCAGATTTCGAGAATTCAGTCAGATAACGCAGATAGAAAAAAACAGTTATCAGAGCTTAAAGAAAATAAAATTTCTTTACAAAACGAGTTAAAAACTGTTGATAAAAAACTTAGAGATGTTGATCATGCTTTAAAAGTCAAAAATTTAAAACTAGATGAAAAAGAAAACGAGCTGCATGAGACACGTAGACTTCTGAAAGAGAGACAAGATAAATATCTTTCAGAGATAGATGCAAAAGATAAAATCCTTGAAATCAACCGTCAGGTTTTAGATGAAAAATCTGCTGAAATAAAAAAATTAAAAACCGCTTTAGATGAAACCCCGTCTAAGGTAGATGAACTTCAAAAAGATTTAGCTGAAAAAAAATCTTTACTAGACAAAAGAGAACAAAATATATTAGATCTTAGTCAAAAAGTGATAAATCTTAAAGGTTTGATACATGAGAAACAACAGAATATCGAAAAACTTGAGAGAGACATAGATGCGAATCAGCAGCAGCTTACTGGAAAAAATAATTACATTGCTGATCTTCAGAATCAGTTAAAAGAAAAACAAAATAATGTTTTAGAAAAAAATAAGATTATAGAGAAAAAAGATTTTGATCTTCAAGAGAGAATAGAAGAAGTAAACAAATTAAACAAACTGTTTGAAGAAGAAAAAGAAAAAGTTTCAGAATTAGAATCCGATCTGAAAGACACAAAATCAAAGCTTTTTTCAAATCAAAAACAACTCAAAGAGAAAAACCAGTTGATTCCTAATTTGAAAAAAGAGTTAGAATGCAAAAACTTACTTGTAGATGAAACGGAGAGTAAAGCCCAAGAGTTAGAAGGCAGAGTCGAGGGTTTACAGGATCACTTATCTGAGTTGTGTGTAGATGTAGAAAACAAAAACAATGTAATCCGAGGTTTGATGTCTCAGCTGGCTGACAGCCAGATGCAGATGAAGAATAAAACAGAGATTATCAATAGAATGCATGATGAATTCGGACAGCTTAACTCCCATTTAGAAAAAACTCAAAAAGATTTGAAACTGGGTAACATTTTACTTGAACATCAACAAAGTCAGTTGAAAAACGTTAGAGGTCGTTTGTCTACTGTTCAGGAGGAAAAGCAAGTTCTTAGTAAAAAGTTACAGAAAAAGGATGAAGTTATAAAAAATTTAGAGGAACAAATCCAGGGAGAAGAACATCTGCAGGATAGAATCACGAGTTTAACTCTGGATTTAGAGGATCGTAATCAGATAATAACTCAGCTTCAGAAAAAACTGAATAAGGATCATAGTCAGTTGATGCAGTTACATGAGTTTAACGATACTCTCAAAGAAAGTTTACAGGTTAATCAGAAAAAATTAGAGAAACTGAATTTTGATTTAATCGAAAAAAACCGTTTTGTAAATGATTTAAAACAAAAAATAGAGGATAAAAACTTAGATATGGGGCAGCTTCAAGAGGAAGTTAAAGAGCTGGAAGATGAGGTAGATGGTCGTAACCAAATAATTAATAGTTTAAGAGAGCAGCTCACTGGAAACATCCATCAGATGAAAAAACAAGGAGGAGTTATAGAATCTCTTAGAGATGAGATTCAACAGAAACATCTTGTTATACAAGACAAAGAAAACTTGTTAAAAGAGATAAAATCAGAGATGGAACAGCAAAACAAAAAAATCAATGATTTGAAAGGAGAAATAGACGACAAAACAGATCTGTTGGATATAAGTGGTCGTGAATTGAAACGAAAAGAAAAGGAGATAAACGATATAAAAAGAGAGTTAGACAAGAAGAAAACTTTGCTTGATAAGAAAAATGAGGAATTAAAAAGAGAGGAACAGCTGATAAAGAATCTTAGAGTTGAATTAGAAGAAGAAAAGAAAAAAGGACTACCTAAGAAAAAAGAACTGAAGTTTTTAAGAGATGAATTAAAAAAGACTGAAGAACAACTCCGGCAGACAGTTTGGGATAACGTAGAGTTACAGATGGAGTTGAAAGATAGGAGAGAAGAGGTTGAACACTTTTCTGAGGAGCTACAGAGCCGTAATAAATTAGTCGAAAATATGCAGAGTTTAGTTAGGGAGAAGCAAAAGTCTTTGTTGGATAGAGCTTATGCCCATCGAACGGTTAAAAAACAGTTGGAGGAAACTGATTTTAATCTACAAAAAGTCAACAGAGAGTTGAAATTAAAAAACAGAGATATTGAAGACTTGAAAAACGAGTTGGAATACAGATGTAGAGATTTGGAGAAAAGAAGTGTTTTAATAAACAAAAAAGAGGATGAGATACAGGATGTTAAAACTCGGTTGCAGCAGACGATAGAAGAGTTGAATGAAAAACAAGAGAAAACAACTGCTCTACAAAACAAGATTTCAGAGATGAGAGAGGAAAACCAATCTCTATCCAATGAATTAGATTATAGAAACCAAGTTATCACTAATCTAAAACAACAGCTTAACGATAAACAAGTTAAGATGGCTGAAAAAATCCGGAAGATAGTTGATCTATCTAACGTTTTAGACATGAAAAAACAGAGTATAGAGACATTAGAAAAACAGCTTGATAAACATGAAACAGAGAAAGATAAACTGAGGGAGGGAGTGCAGGAGAGACAGAGTTTATTAGAAAAACAAAAAAACAGTTTAGAAGAGAAAAAACAGCAGATTGAACAGCAAAACAGCCATATTAAAGATGTTGAAGTAGAGTTAAAAAAGAAATGTAATCAGTTACATGTAAAAAATGTTGAGATAAAAGAGAAAGAAGATGTGATATCAAGTTTACAAAAAAAGATGGAGGAGAAACAAACTGAGGTAGAAGAGCAACAAAACTTTATCTCTGATTTAGAAAAAAGGTTAGAAACGTTAAATTCAGAGTTATCTGAAAAAAACTCTACTCTTGAAAAAGTTGTTACAGAGCGAGATAAACTCGTGGAGCAGCTATCTGAGAAAAAACAGGAGTTGTCTTCAAAAGAAGAAACCATTATGGAGAAACAAGATGCTGTTGAAGAGTTGAAAAAAACTCTTAAAGACAAACAAAAAGAGTTGATGGACAAAGAATTCCAGATGGATAAATTTGTATCAGAAATTGATAGGAGAGACCAAGAGATAGAGATGAAAGATCTTGATTTGAAACGGAGTCAAGAGGAAATAGAAAGCCTACATAAGAGATTAAAAGACAATTTTGAAGAAATCAAGTTTAAAAACCAGGAGATTCAGAAAGAAAAACAAGAAATAAAATCACTTAGAAACAGTTTAGAACTCAAAAATTCAGAAATTGAAAACTTGAATCAAGGTTTACAGTCTAGGAATCAGATAATACAATCAGTTAAAAATCAATTATCCAGAAATCAGATTTCTTTGATGGAAAAATTTGAGACGTTCGACGATCTAAAAAATCAGATAGCGGAAAAACAAGAAGAGTTAGAGGAAAAAAATCTGGATTTGGAGAGACAGAAAGAGAAAGTGAACAATCTACGTAATCAACTGGAGAAAGAATGCAAAGATGTTGAATCAAAAAATAGAGATTTATCTAAAAAAGAAAATGTTATAAATGAGCTTAAAAAACAGCTTAAACAAAAAAATAGTCTTTTAAAAACAAAGAAAGAAGAGTTAAAATTTGGTAGAGATAAGATAGAGAGTCAGAATCAGGAGATAAACCAGATAAAAGAAAAATTGACAGATAAGAATCAAGATTTACAGCATATGAGACAGGAGTTAAACGAGACGCAACAGAATCTACAGGCCAAAAACGAGGTAACTGATGAACTAAAAAACAAAATAAATCAATTCAAAACAGAGATACAGCAAAAAGAAACACGTTTACAACAAGAACAAAAGCAGGTTGAACAACTCAAGAAATCATTGGAAGATAAAACCAATGTTTTGGAAGAATATAAAACCAAGATTGACTCTGTTGACGATATGGAAGAACAATTAGAGAATTTGAATAAAGCTTTAAAAACCAAAAATAGTCGCTTAGAAACTTTGAAACAAAAAGTTGAAGAAAAAGATAGAGAGGCACGTGCGTCCAAATCTGCTCTTAACTGGTTGAAAAATGATTTAAACAAAAAACAGCAGGAATCAAATCAGATTAAAGAAAAACTTGAAAATAAAAACAGAGAAATAAAGCAACTTAAAAACCAGTTATCAGAAAATGAAACCCCAGAGTTGGAGGAAAAACTACATGAAAAACAAAAAATGTTAATTGAGACACAAAATCAACTTGAAAATAAGGAGGAAGAGATTGATTCCTTGCGGAACAAGTTACAAAAACAACAGGCTGTTCTTAAACAGAAAGAGGAACAAATAAACAGGAGAAACAAGGAGTTAGAGCAGTTGAACGTGGAATTAGAGCAACAGGAGTTAAATATGAAGCGTTGGCAGAGGACGCCGCAGATACAAAATGTTTCTGATACCTCTTTGGAAGACATCAAAGAACAGTTGAATATAGATGACACTCTTTCAGATGTAGGAGTTTCTAATCATAAAGATATAGAGGCTACCAAAAAAATTGATGAAGAAAAAGAAGAATAAAAAAATATTCTTTTTTTAAAAACTTATGACTTTTTTCATAGGTAGGGGGGCATGTAGATTCATCGTCTTTTTTATCCCTGTGGAAGGGAATAGTTGAACTGTTATTTCATCATTTTTTTCCATCTGGAAACTGGATGGTAGTTTTATTATCAAGTAAGCCATGTCTGTGTTTTTGTTAAAAATGTTGTGTTTTGATAGAGAGTCGTCTGTGTCATGTGTGGATATCAAACCAAAATTGTAGTATGTTATATTGTTCCATAGTGGATGTGAGAATATTTGGTTGTGTTTTGGTGTTATCTTTTTTGTTTCGTTACAATAATTTAACATCTGTATGTCTTCGTCGTTGTATATTTTTACTGTAAGCTCTGATATGTTTATTTGTTTTGTAATTAGAGGTTTTATCATTATAGCTATTTTTGTGATTTTTTGTTTATGGTTTTCTCCTTCGTATTTTCCTACCTTGTCCATTATTTTGAAATAGGTAGTGATTTCGTCTACGGATTCGTCTGTTGTTTTTTCTAGAATTTCTATTAGGTCATCGTCTGTTTCGTTTGTTGTAGTGTCGTTTATTTGATCTGATATAACTGAGAATGTTGTCACAGCTATGAGCATGAAGCTGATTAGTATTATTACTGAAGTTATTTTGAAGTTGGCTTCTTCGTTCATCTTTTTCACTGTTTGGTTGTTTTCCTTTCATGTTATATTCTCCCTTCTTTATTATATAAGTGTTATTATACAATTATTATCATTTATTTTTAAAGGAGGGAAGTTACATGTTAAATGCTGCTTTTGATGATAGAGTATGTCTATTTTTGTTAAAATGTCAATTTGATATTTTTGTCCATTAGTCGTTTTTTCATTCTGTTTTTCTGCCGGATTACCTTTAAATAGTGTGCCTTGGAAACAATAAACACGTGAACGAATGCCATGCCTTCGTTTGGCATGGGGAACGAAACGAAAGGAAGGTGAGAAAAGAAATGAAAGAAAAATATATGAAGAGGCTGATAGGCACACATTGTAAGATTGTCACCAAAGAGCCGGGTGACAAAAGAGCAAGTGTAGTAACAGGTATCTTAGAAGATATAGACTACGAAGATGGCTTTATTTTAGTAGACTCTGAACAAGGTCTAGGATGCCTAAGTATAGAAACTATTGTAGCCATAAAACCAGGCAGCAAAAAAAATAAACCAAAACACAAAAAAAGAAAAATAAAAAAAGATGAACACGCTGCGATTGGTATTGGTACATTGATTGTTTTTATAGCAATGGTTTTAGTAGCAGCAGTTGCAGCCAGCGTTATAATACAAACAAGCGAAAACCTACAAAACAGAGCACAAGCAGTAGGCAAACAAACTATTCGTGAAGTATCCACCGGATTAAAAATCGTAGGCATGACTGGTTACACCAATGAAGACAGAACCAGAGTACAATACCTAGCTTTGAATGTTCGACCAAGAGCTGGCTCATATGATATTGATATGAACAACACACAGATACATTTAGAACATACAAACCTAACAATATTGTCTCTAGACTATACAGATGACAATGCTGCAGATGGAGGATCAATAAGTGGAAGTGTTTCTTCTGATGGAGTTTTCCATACTTTGAATCATAGTTGCTTATCGTCTAAAGACTTTGGTTTAGTAGCACTGAGGGATTCAGATGGATCCATTACTGACAGCTATGGTTTAGGTACTAGCGATTCTGTAATGGTTATTATAAATCTAAGTGCGGCATTTCCAGAAACAAATGGATTAGAACCTAATAAAGAAGTACGTGGAAGAATTATCCCTGAAGTAGGAGCTAGTGGAATATTCTTCGTCTCTACTCCAAATACATTTCCACATAGAGTCGTAAGTCTATAAAGGACAAAGAAGGAAAGAACATAACCTTTTCTTCCTTTTTTATCATTTTTTTTGATTTCTTGGTACTCATGTTATTTTTTTGTAATTTTTACGAAAATTTGCTTTTTTCATTTTGCTTTTTTTCCAACAAAACTTTAAATACCAAAAAGCTGAGAAAGTTTAACATGAAAAGAAATACCACGGTATAGTTTATCGTGGTGACCGGATCGTATAGGAAGGTGGTACAAAGATGAAAAGGTGAAAAGAAGTATGAGAAAAAAATATATGGATAGGTTTGTAGGCAAGTATTGCAAAGTTGTCACCAAAGAACCTGGAGAAAAAAAAGCAAATGTAGTTACAGGTATATTGGAAGACGTCGATTATGAAGATGGTTTTATTTTAGTAGACTCTGAGCAAGGACTCGGAGCTCTTAGAATAAGTACTATCGTAGCTATAAAACCGGCAAGCAAAAGCAGTAAAAAAAGTAAAAAGAACTTGAAAAGCCATGATTACGCTGCGATTGGTATTGGTACATTGATTGTTTTTATAGCAATGATTTTAGTAGCAGCAGTTGCAGCTAGCTTCTTAATACAGGCCAGCGAAGAAATGAAAAACCGTGCAGATGCTGTAAGTAAACAAACTATTCGTGAAGTATCAAGTGGTGTACAAATCATTGATAAAATAGGTTATACCGATGAAAATAAAACAGTTATCAAATATCTAGCTATCAGCCTAAGACCTCGTGCTGGATCATATGATATCGACCTAAATCAAACATTGATATACCTGGAATATGACAATCTATCAGTGTTATCAATAGACTATAGCCATGGTACAGATACAGTAACTTCAACCGTAAATGATGATGGTATTTTCCATACGTTGGACATGTCTCTCTTAGGTGCTAACAAATTCGGTGCTGTAGGAATAAGAGACTCAGATATGTCTATCCAAAACACACATGGTATGGGTACAGGAGATATGGCGATGTTGGTACTCAACCTTAGTGCGACTTTTCCAGAAACTGGTGGTCTTGAACCTAATGGCGACCTACTAGGAAGATTGGTACCAGAAATCGGGTCAGCATCATTTTTCCAGATAAACGTGCCTAACGCATTCGATAACAGAGTTGTAAAACTATAAAACAAAGAGAGAAGGAAAACAATAAAAAAACCTTTTTTCTTTCTGTTTCTTTCTAATATTTTTTAAAAAATTTTATTATCTTTTTTTGTTATAATGAAACACATAACGAGTAGGTATACGTTTCTTTTTACCAGTCCAATAACCACATCTTGGACACCTAAACTCTATAGTTACTTTTCCACCCCATATAGTAAGATTTTTCACCCGGTTTAATCCCTCTCCGCATACTGGACATTTGTTCATTATCTTTTTAGGGTCACCCTCTCTGGAATGAATCTCAAGATCGGTAAAATATGAGTTTATAGCTATCTGCCTGAGACGACTGGGGCTGACACCAGTTTTTTCATCTTTTTTCTTAGTTATCTCTTTGTCAACCATTTTTTTCAATTTATTTTGAGATGAAACAGTATGATTTTCTTTTAAAACCTTCTGAAGAACTTTCTGTATCTGTTCATCAGAAGGAATATTTGGAACCATATCACTTTATTTGAATTAAATTGTTGTTATTTAAAAGCTTTTAAAGACTAGAAATAGTTTTTATCAGATCTGTACGTGTAACTATACCAACTAATTTGTCATCCTTCAAAATAGGTAGGCCGCCTACGTCTTCTTCCAACATCAACTTAGCCGCCTCCGATATCTTCATGTCTGGTTTAGTCCAAATCACCGGTTTTTTCATAGCCTCCTCAACTAATAACTTATCTAACTTATTTTTTTGTCTACCAAGAGATGTGGATCTTTTCAACTCAGCGAAGGCAAACGCTATATCCATATCCGAAACCATTCCTACCAGCCGTCCATGATGTGTAACAGGCATACGAGCTATCTCTTCATCAATCATCTGACGACGAGCATGTATCACTCTATCATCTGCATGAACTGTTTTCACATCTTTCTTCATTATATTTTCAACTTTTTGATCATCTTCAACATAAGGGAGAAGATCCGCCTTTGTCACTATACCAAATAACTGATCGTTTTCTACTACATTTATCATCGTAGGTCCTGGTTCTCCAACTGTTTTTAAAATCTCGTTCACATTTGTCCCTCTTGTCACAGTTGGAACATCTTTCTCCAAAACCGAAGAGGCATGTAGCCGTGAAGCAGGGACGCCTTTGCTACGTATTGAACCCAACTTATAAGCTATAGTATTATCTGTAACTATTCCAACAAATTTTTTATCATTAACCACAGGGATTTTAGTTATATTGTGTTTCTCCATCAGCTTCAAAACGTATCTTAGATTTTCATCTTTATCTACTGATATTATTTCTTCTGTCATCACATCTTCTACTTTCATAGTTCTATCTTCTCCTTTCACAAAATTTTCTAGAAATATTTTTTGCTGTTAAACTCCTATCTTTATTCGTATTCTAATGCATCAATACAGTCTTCACAGAGTAATCTGCCATCTACATTTTTTAGTTTGCCAAATAGTGTTCCACAATCTTCGCATTTACCTGAAAAAATTTGTTTTCTATAAAAAGTTTCGTCTCTCGCGGTAATATCATACCACTGCTGAGAAATCTCATGAAGAACAGGAGAAATCCTAAGTATGTCTTTTTGGGTTATTATACCAATAAGTTCACCGTTCTCCATCACCGGAAGCCGAGTAATGTTACATTTACTCATTTTTTTCATAGCATCTTCTAGGGAAATATATGGGTCAGCTATCAAAAGTGGTGAACTCATTATATTTCCGACTCTAACTTCATCAGGTTTTTTTCCTTCTGCAACAACTTTTTTCAAAATATCACTTTCGGTTATTATCCCCATAGGATGTTTGTTTTTTACTATTATAACGCTTCCAATATTTCTATCCTTCATGATTTTTGCGGATTCAATAACTGATACAGAAGGATCTACAACTGCAAGATTTGTTTTCATAGCTTCCTTAACTATCACTTCTTTAGTCATAGGTTTTTAAACCCTCCCCATTAACATTTTTGTAAAAATAAGGAGTTTTTTCTATTTTTATGTAGGGTTAACTAACGGAGCCCAAACATTAAAATCTTTCGTTTTGTTATATCTTCTATTGTTCTAACATGGTTTCAGGTCAGTATGAAAGAGAGTTGAAAAGAATTCTGGAAGGGGAAAAAGAAACCATATCTAAGGTTACTAAAACTTGTTCTACAGTAGAGAAAAGTAATTATTCAAAAATTATGAATGAGCCATTTGCTGTGGTTAGAGCCGCGGGATCTCTCGGTGTTGACTTGGTTGCAGTGAGAGGAGATATCTCTTTTTTGACAGAAGTTAAAAGTAGAAATGGAAAAACTATTCATTTTAGCAGTATGGGTGGTAAACTTCAACAACAAGCTGAGCAGATGAAAACAGTTTGTGAAAAAACAAAAACTCTACCAGTTTATGCATATCGTTTAAAAGGTTTACGTGGTGATTCTTGGCGTTTTTTCACCATAGATCTTAATCATCTTAAGGGTATAGCCAACATTCTCCATAGGCGTCTACCAAAGTTGGAAACAAGTAAATCTGGTAACTTCGTTATGCGGTGGAATAAAGGTATGCCCCTCTCAGATTTCATATCCTATTTATGCAAAAAATAGAAGATATCAATTAAATCTTTTTGCGAAATGTTTTTAGAAGTGTTATGTATTCTATTTCTTAGTGGATAACTAATGAAGAAAATGCTTGTTGCATATGATGGATCTGAAGCCTCCAAGAAAGCTATAGAGTTATGTAAAAAATGTTCAGATAAAGACGATGAAGTAATCTTATTAACAGTCGTCCCAGCAGAGCTTTCCGAATCGTCTTTTACAAAAATGTTGTTACCTACAATTGACCTAAGCTCTGTAGTTGAATCAGGAAGTTTCAAAGATAAAGCCGTGGAATCTTTATCTAACGTGGTTGAAGATATAAAAGATAATTTTTCCAATGTAGATATAGCCGTGGAATCAGGTGACCCTGCTGATGAAATCCTTCTTTCTGCAAAGAAAAACCAAGTAGACATCGTTGTCATAGGTTACAAAGGATATGGAAAAGAAGGTCGATTTCTCTTAGGAAGTGTCACTGATAAAGTAGTTAGACATGCTAGCATGTCAGTGATGGTTGTGAGATAAAAAATATTTATTTTTTTGTGGTAAACGATATATGCATCCATCTGACGATCTTAAGGGTGTCAAGAGCAATAGACTTTCGAATAAAAAAATAATACTATCAGTTACAGGAAGCATTGCAGCTGTAGAATGCATAAAATTTGCACGGGAGCTCATACGACATGGAGCTGATGTTATACCTGTTATGACATCTGCCGCTCAAAAAATTCTTCATCCTGATAGCTTATGGTTTGCCACAGGGAATAAACCTATAGTAGAACTGACAGGTGACACTGAACATGTATCTCTTTGCGGACAGGTAGAAAAACCAGCTGATCTTTTACTAATCTCTCCTTGTACAGCCAACACTATTTCAAAGATAGCTCATGGAATTGATGATACACCAGTTACTACTTTTGCCACTACTGCTTTAGGCTCAAAGATCCCAATTATATTGGTTCCTGCTATGCATATCTCTATGTATAATAACGATGTAGTGGTAAAAAATATTGAAAAATGTAAAAAAAATGGTGTAGACTTCGTTGAACCCGATTTAACAGAAGGAAAAGCCAAATTTCCTGATAAAGAAAAAATTTTAGCAGAAGTTTTCCGTAGTTTAAATAAAAAAGATTTAGAGGACAAAAAGGTTTTAATCGTTGGAGGATCAACTGTTGAACCAATAGACGAAATCCGTGTTTTAACAAACCGTAGTAGCGGTAAAACCGCGGTTTCGTTATCTAAAAGTTCCTATTTCCGTGGAGCTGAGGTTGAGCTATGGTATGGTCAGAGTAGTGTTCAACCTCCTGCTTATGTTGAAACTAAACGTTTCACTACTCTGGATAGTCTATTTAATCTATTAAAGGAATCAAAAAATGTTGAAGATTTTGACATAATAATAGTCTGTGCTGCTTTAACAGATTACAAACCTGAAAAACATTCTGGTAAACTTCCATCTGGAGAAAAACAGTTGTCTATAAAATTTAACAAGACGGCTAAATTTATCAAAAAGTTAAGAGAAAAAGCAGAAGACTCTAAAATAATCGGTTTCAAAGTTGAAGAAAACATAGAAAACTTAGAAAAAAAATCTTTGACATTGTTAAAGGAAAACAATCTTGATTTTGTAGTAGGAAACACCGTGGAAGGTTTTGGTGGAGAAGAAAATCAAATATTGTTTTTTGATAAAAATGGAAACAGTTTTGAAAGGAAGGGTAGTAAAGAGGTTTTAGCTGATTTTATTTTAGATAAAATTTTATAGATAATAAATATTTTTTTGAGGTAGAGGTATGTTAAAAGCGGCGGGTTTTGCTCCAGGTCATATAAGTGGTTTTTTTTCTCCTTTTTATGTAAAGGAAGACATGTTAAGAACGGGTTCAAAAGGAGCTGGTGTAAGTCTCAATATAGGATCTATCTCTGAGGTTTCTATTTGTAACTCTAAAAAACAAGTTTTTGAAATTTTTTTAAATGGTAAACGCTGTAATTTTACTGTGGTTAGATCTGCTTTGAATTATTTGTTGGGAGATTCAAAAGTTAGAGTTAGAGTTAATATAAAATTTGGTTTGCCGTTGAGTCAGGGTTTTGGTATGAGTGCTGCTGCCTCGTTAAGTACTTGTTTTGCGTTATCTAAAGTTACAGATTTTTCTCATTCTGATGCTATCCATGCTGCTCATTTTGCTGAAGTAGCTTCTGGTACTGGTCTTGGTGATGTAGTGGGAAGTAGTTTCGGAGGTTTTGAAATACGGAAAAAACCTGGTTTGCCTCCATGGGGTATAATTGAACATATACCGGGTGTGTATGATTTAGTTTTATGTACTGTTGATAAACCAGTAAACACTAAGAATGTTCTGAATGATTCTTCTTTGCATGATAGAATATGTGAAGTAGGTGATTGGTGTACCGAAAAACTGTTAGATAATCCCTGTGTGGAGAAGTTTTTCTCTCTTTCTAAACATTTCGCTGTTGAAACCGATTTAGCGAGAGGAAAGATTTTAAAAGCGATTGAATCCGCTGAGGAGTTTGGAACAGCGAGTATGTGTATGTTGGGGAATAGCGTCTTTGCGGTTGGTAAGACAGAAAATCTCTGTAAAGTTTTGTCTTCATATGGCCGTGTTTTTGTTTCTCGTGTCGATGTATGTGGAGCAAGAGTTTTAGAAGTAATTAAAAAATAAAGGAAACAAAAATTCAAAAAAAGTTTTTCAGGATGGGGGTTTAAGAAAAAGAGTGGAGAAGAGGGAGGTAATGATAGATGAAAGAATTCTTTTCCCCCATCCGTAAGCTTTTGTATAATTGCCAGCATATAAAAAACCGTATATAAAATTTTTGGAAACTAAAAAATCAAGTTTCTAGAGTTCGTTTTCTTCCCCAGATGCAAGGTTTTTAAGATGTTCCTCTCCATCTCGGGGTCCTTTAGCAAAAAGAACATCTTCAGGATCAATCTTAGTATTTTTATCTGGCCCATAGAGCCATCTATCTTGATGACGCATAGCTATAACATACATACCTGTCTCACTCGCAATTTTTAATTCACCTAAAGTTTTTCCGCAAAGAACAGATTCTGGTTTAACCATAACTCGTGTAAAAACTTCATCAGACTCCCTTATACTTTCCTTTAGTATTGGATGAAGTTCTATATCCCTTAGCTCTACATCTGCTATTTCTTGTGCTGCATCAGATATTTGTTCACCGCATTCAGCGAGCTGCAGAATAGTTAAAGCATTATCAATGCTAAGTTTCTTATCTTGCACGTTTTCTAAAGTTTTCCTATGGATGTTCTGATAAAGATCATCAATAAGATCCTCAAGATCGTATACCTCTTTAGCAATAGTTTTATTGTCATAAAGAAGAGAAGAATATGCCAAATCAACCATTAACTCTGATTTATCCTTAATTTCTAAAACTGTATCCTCAACATTTTTGTCCTTCATTCAAGCACCTCCAGTTTTCCATGTAAAAACTCTTTTAACTCCTCGTATCCCTCATCGTTTCCACGAGTAATAACCCAATCTTTTTCTTTCAAAACCGTTGATGTCTGAGGATTATAAATCCAAAAGTTTTTTCTTCTAATCGCTATAATCCTCATCCCTGTTTCCGTCTCTATTTTTAAGTCACGGATTTTATGGTTACAGGCTTTAGAGTCTGATGCGATTTGAATCCGAAATATTTTTTCATCTGCCTTCTTCAAAATCTTTGGAAGTATAGGCCCTGTTTTTTCCTCACCAAAAAGATTGATTATATCCCCTGCAGCGTTAGAAATATTTTCTGCTGCCTCGGCTACCTGGAGTATCCCTGCTAGTTGTTCAGCATCTTTTTTATCTCGCGCTGCCATCATTGCCATCATCCTGATATCATAGTTTAGTTTGTCCATTCTCACCTCTAAGTATTTTACTTCCTCTGCTATTTCTGCATTATTAAATAAGACAGCGGAATAAGCTAAATCGATAATCAATTCTGATATATCCTTCATTTCAGTTAATAGCTCTTTAACAGGTACAGGTTCATATTCTAGCTCTGTGAATTCTTCTTTCCTCCATTTTTCTTTGGCTGTTCTCTGTAATCTCCCAAGCAAACCCCGATGTTTTTTCTTTTTATTCATCCTTTCTTAACCTCAATATTTTTTTAAAATAAATGTTGAAAAACACTATCTTTCTTTATAACTGGATTTCATCACAATTATCAAATCCACCATTTGAGCAGATCTTACATCAACACTTTTATATTTATAAATATCAAAAACTCCAATAAATAACTAACGCATATTATTTATAAAAAAAGAGTTCTAATCATAAAAAAATTGTATGTTTAGAACAAGAAAGATACGGATTTTTTATTTGTTTCTGCTAGAAAAGTGGATGGCAAAATCATCGACACAAGAAAAAGCTTTGTTTTCTTCAGGGGACACAAAATTTGAGAACTTTACTTTAAATGAATTAGATTGCATATTTGGGGTTGAATAATTTAGATTATACATACTTAAATTATGTTTTATTCCTCCCAGAGTAAAACTTTGATATTTTGCTTTATCAAAATTGATGACTAGTTTCATATGATGCCAACAGTGTTTGTTTGCGTGTAGTGGTATATTCTCTTCAATAAGTTGGTATTCACCTGTACTGTTATATAAAAATATTTTTTTATCTGATACATTGAGTAGTATTGATGCTTTGTTTATGTTGGGTTTTTGTTGACTTATATTAAAAGTTTTATATTTCTCGTTACTATCGATAGTGAAACTTATCTCTATTTCTACCTTTTTGTAGGGTTTCCACGCGAAATGTTTTATAACACCAGATTCTTCTCCTTTACCAGTCTTTATTTGCAGACTTTTTCCTTTCGTCCAATATTGTTTTATATACCCAATCTGTGACTTGCTATTCGACCCTGTGCTGTATTTTTCCCACTGTAGCTTTTCTTCTTCAAAATCGTCCTCCCAGGAGGAAATTTTTATCTGTGGTGAATAAATAACTGTGCTGTTTACTATTTTCTTTTTTGAATCATCCATAACATTTTGTGCATCGGATAATCCACCTGTTAGCGTATCTGAGAAAATATACATCGTTGAAATCAGCCCTATAAATGCGGGTATAACCATTAAGGTAGCGGCGACACCACTTACCCCTTGGTCAGTTTCGTTTCTTGTTTTTTTGTTAGCCTTCATGGTTACCCCTTCTTTTTTATCCGTCTAAACAATATAGCTTGTTGTCGTTTGATCCTACTACTATTTCGAGTTTACCGTCTAAATCAACATCTCCAACGGTCATTCCTATAGGGTCTTCGACTTCATGCTTCCATTCTTGGTTTCCATTTTTATCTATGCAATAAATATTGTCATCATTTGATCCAACGATTACTTCAAGTTCTCCATCTCCGTCGATATCTGCTGTTACTGGTGAATTTTTGACAGCTCCATTTACATTAAAGTTCCATTCTTCTACTCCACTGTTTCCATCTAAGCAATAAACAAAATCATTATCTGATCCGATTATTACCTCAGTTTCTCCGTCATTATCGATATCTGCAATAGCAGGCGATGAATGTATTTCATCTCCAGTTGTAAAGTTCCATAGTTCATTTCCATTCTCTGTGTCTATACAACTAATATAATTTGAATTAACTGTGGCAGGGACATATAGTTTTCCGTTGCCCTCATCTAGTGCAGGACTACTATAAACTCCTCCTCCTAGATTCGTCTCCCATATTTTGTTACCATTAGAACTGTTTAGTTTATACAGAATACCATCAGGATCAGCCCAATCACCATCTGTGGTGTAGTAAAGACTGCTCTTGTCTTGGGATCCTATTACCGGAGAACCTAGACACCAGCCATCATCTATCTCCTTACTCCATATTGTATTGCCTGTGCTTCCATTAATGGAGTAAATTGATGGACCCATACAGGAGCCTACAAAAATTTCGATACTTCCATCGTTTTCAATGTCAGTAAAGATTGGATCCGAATCAGCACATCTAAAGTTAAGATCCGTTTCCCATTCCTTGTTACCAGTAGCTCCATTTATACAATAAAGTCTTCCAGCTTCCCATGATCCGTTCACCACAGTATATCCATAGACAGCGAGAACTTCAATATCTCCATCATTGTCAACATCTCCTGCTGCAGGACTTGACTTGGCAGGTTCTTCTCCTCCAGCAGAAAAAATCCATTCCTGATTTCCGGTAGCTCCATTTATACAATAAAGATCTGAACTGGAGTTACTTAATATAACCTCGATTTCTCCATCCCCGTCGACATCTCGACTAATTATCTGAGTGTCTTGGTCCCCACAAGAGGAATCAAGCCCTGCTAGAAAAGACCATTTAATGGATGGGTTCCCTATCTCTCCACTCTCAGATATAAAACCTGTATGTTCTATGTGATGTTGAAACATTGGCCAAGTAGCTGGAGTGATAACATCTATAGTTACAGTCGCCAGGTTTGATGTCTCTCCGTTGTCGTCATCTACAGTATAGGTAAAACTATCAGTGCCTACATAGTTAGAATCTGGAGTATATTCTATTTCACCAGTTGAATAGTTTACAGATGTATTACCATGTGATGGGTCACTTGTTACTTGTACGGTGGATGGGTCTAGAGTTCCTCCGGTATCGCTGTCGTTTGCGAGTACATCTATCCATATAGCATTATTTTCATATGTTTCTGCTTCGTCGTCATTGGCAGTTGGTGCTATATTTCCGGTTGTAAAACTATAAGTTTCGTTAGTCCAACTTGTTCCATCGGTGACATTTACCCACCATGTATATGTGGTAGATGGAGAGAGAGGTAATGTTAAACTACATGAGATAGTACTATTGCGACAGTTAGCACTGTTGCTATCGCTATTGTTAACGTCTATATACCACTCCATCTGCTCTCCATCGCCATCTTCTATATCTACAGATACATTATCTTTACTCAATAGAACACCTGTTTCTTCATCTGCTGGGTCAGGATTTCTTAAAATAGGTACGTTTTCCTGATTTACGTCAACTTCCACGGTGTCATCATCCACCTGCCCCTCGTCGTCTTTAACTTGTAGTTTAACAGTATATGTTCCAATCGATGAATAAGCATGTGTAGTAGTGTTGGAGGTTAACCAATCGGTGTCATATATTTCATCATTTGTCCAGTCCCATCTGTAAGAAGTTATATTTTCTCCGTTTTCATCGTTATCTTTACTTTCACTGGCGTTAAAAGTTATAGTTTCATCTATAATCGCTGTATATGGACCACCTGCATCAGCCGTTGGTGGATAGCTATCAACTCCGCTATTAGATTCATTATATTCTGTCATCCTAGAAATTTCTCTGAAAACAAAATCGTCAACAAAAGAAGAAACAGAACTATTCTGATAAAAAGAAACTTTGATGGAATCAGACAAAATAGATGTTTCATTTAGCCCATAGCTGCTTAAATCATAGGTTTCACCATTTAAATCAAAACTAACATATTTTGAAGAATTCAAATCAACTTTTAACCTTATATGATGCCAACAATTTGGATGAGCATAGAGAGAATCAGTATCCACATGATTCCAGCTGCTATCATTCCAAACATAAATCTGGGTGGATCCCCAGTCGTCTAATTTCTCTAATTTTATACTGCCTTTTGAACCATTTCTCTCATTGGTTATATTAAAAATTTTAGTCTCATCTTTCGAGTTTAAAGTAAAATATATTTCAATACTAACGTTTCGGAATGGTTCCCACCCAAATGGTTTCTCCATCATGCATTCACCGATTAATTCGGCGCTATGACCCCGTGTATGATAATATTCAGATTTATATGGGAGAACCGAACCCTGGAGAACATTCCATTGTAGTTTTTCACCTTCAAAATCATCCTTATAAAAAACTGTTTCCTCTAGTTGAAGATTAAGCTCCTTCAGATCGATTTTTCCTTCATCAGGTTTTATTTCATCTAGATTTTCATCAAAACCATTTATTTGATCAAGTAGACTATTTGCCCATACCATGGTTGCACTTACAATCATTATGGCGATTGGGATAGTGAGAAGTGTTCCCAATACAGGGGTAACCCCTCTATTTTCCCTGCTTTTTCTGTTCGCCTTCATAAATCATTCACCATGGCATTTTTTTATTCTTTAAAACCTATTTTTTTGAAAAAATCAAGATCCCTAAAAACAAAATCGTCGAAATAAGATTTCGCATTTTTTTCTGCTTTAGCTTGGGTTAAATATGTGACATTATAAAACAAAGCATCCATCCCTGGAGAGGGATTATTTAGAGTATAGTTTCCAAGATCATATTCTATATCATTTAAAATAAAGTTTACATACTTTCCTGAACTAAAATTAACTGTGAGTTCCATATGATTCCAGCATTTATCGTCGATACATATTGAGAAGTCATCGCTGATTTCTTTGTATCCTCCACTTTCGTTATAGACATATAATTTTTGTTTTTCTAGATCTAGTTTTATAGTAGCATTGTTTTTACTTTCATTTTGCCTTATATTGAATATTTTTTGTTTTTCTTTTGGACTGACGGTAAAGTATGCACTTATGCTTATATTTCCATATTCATGGTCTGGAAATGGTTTGTATATTCCACAGTATCCACCGGGTCCTGTTTCTATTTTGAGGCTTTGTCCTTTGGCGGTGTTTATTTCATCTCCACGGGTATAGTAGCTGAATTGGGCTAGTTTTACTTTTGATGAGGAGAGATTAGATGTTTTATTCCACTGTATATTTTCTGCTTCGAAACTATCTTTTTTTACTATGTTGAGATATCCAAATTTTGATGTATTTATTGAAATTTTGTTTATCTCCTCAGAGGTTTCTCTTAGCTGGCTTTGTAGACTTTGTAGACTGTTTATTAGATCACCAGCCCAGGTCATCATTGCTGTAATTACAAGCATAACTACAGGTAAAACAAGTAGTGTTCCCAACACTGGTGTTACACCGTTTTTTGAGTTTTGTCTATACTTTTGGTTAGCTTTCAATTTTTTCTCCTCACCACTTCTTTATTTTTTAGAATCTAAAGTTATACTCTACAAATAACAATATATAAACTTAATCCGCAACTTTGTCTGAAATGAAAAAAAATCATAAAAATAAAAAAAATTCTATAAAACAATCAAACTCAAAAACAGCAGGAGAAACAAAATACCAAACACATCACCAATAGTAGTAACTACCGGAGCAACAAAATCATCAGGGTCATAACCTTTCTTAAAAGACCAAAAAGCTGTAAAAACGCTGGCCAAACATAGTGTAAAAACCAATAACAACCCGGCACCAAAAATAACTAAAATATAATGACTAAAAACAACACCATCCTTCAAATCTAGAAAAAAATGAGCAAAATAATACAGAATAACGCCAAGAAGCACATAAGATAAAACACCAATAATAACAGCAGTCAAAAATGCTTCTCTTGTCCTACGGTCCTTAAGACTAATACTGATAGAACCAACATGTAAACCAGAAGCAATTCGAGCACCTAAAACACTACCAATATTACCACCTACACCATTAATAACAGGAATCGAAACCAAGAACAAAGGAAATAACAACAAAACACTTTCCCAAGACTGTAAAAGCTGACCAGCAACAATCTCAACCAGAGTACATAAAGTCAACAGAGGCATACTTGTTTTCACAATTTTCTTCCAATTGTAAATCAAAGTCCCACCTCCACTAATAATCCGCTACCGAAAATACAGACCATAGTTACAATGTCTCCAAAAGTAGTTAAAGCAGGACCTGTGATATTATCTGGATCAAGCCCACGTTTGAAAACTAGATATACGATAGATACGGTCAAAGAAGTCAAAATCAGGGCAGATAAAACACCCGCTAACATAACCACAGTCATTAATTTTAAAACGTCTGGCTGTACACCCAACAAAAAAGATGAAAAATACGCTAATACACCGATTACCAAAGACATAAAAATACTTAGAAAAAAAGAACCCAATATGTTTTGCTTTAATTCTTCATTCCAAAGGTTATCTGCATCTATAACTCCCAGATGATAGGCAGATCCTAGTCGTGACCCAAAAGCTGTACTAATACTTCCTCTAAGCGCTATTATGCCTGGTACAACCACTATCAGACCTGGTATACTCTCAAATAGGCTTCGCATAAGGCCCAAAGTGTTCCCTGCTATTATGCCACCCAATCCACAGAGCAGGAGTAGGGGGAGGCTCTGCTTCAACATGTCTTTTACAAGCAAAACTTATCGCCTCCATAAAACCTGTTTTTCACACTCCATCAAAAAACAATTCTGTTTCAAAGAATTATTTTTTGTTTTCTTCTGAATAGCAGTTTCTGTATCGTTCCCATGTTTTCTCGGTGTATTCCTCAAAAGCTTTTATCCTTTCTTCATCACGTTCTGGTTTGAACAAAGGTTTGAAACGACCCTGCTGTTTCAACCAATCTTCCATTGGTTTCCGATCAATTTTTCCTTCAAGTATACGTTTACTTTTACCGTTGAAAGTCACTTTTTCGTCTTCGTATTCAAACAATGCCCAAGCACCAGTATCAACAGCCATTTCCCCCATCTCAACAGTTTTTTCCATAGGGAAACGCCAACCTGGTGGACAGGGGGCTAATATCTCTATATATTTTGGTCCTTCTATGTCCTTAGCTTTTTTAACCTTTTTATATAAATCATCTGGGTAACTAATACATGCTTGAGCAGCATAAGGTGGATGATGAGCCTGAATTATTTCTCCCATCTGTTTCGGGAATTCTCTTTTTCCACCAACGGTAGTGGTAGTCCATGCACCCATCGGTGTGGCGCCACTTCTTTGAATGCCTGTGTTGGAATAAATCTGGTTGTTATAGCAGATGTAGATGAAGTTAGTTCCTCTTTCTATGGCTCCAGATAACGCCTGAAGTCCGATGTCGTATGTACCGCCGTCTCCAGCCCAAGCAAGAACAGTTGTATCTTCGTTACCCTGTTGTTTCAAAGCTGCTTCTATACCACTTGCACCGGCTGCAGCTGCTTCAAAAGCGATATTCATAACTGGGACATCAAAAGAGGTATAAGGATACAAGCTTTCAATTACAGCTGTACAACAGGCTGGTACCACCATTATAGTGTTTTTTCCAAGTGCTTTAAAAACAGTTCTTAAACCTATAGTAGCTGGGCATCCTGGGCATGCAGCGCTACCAGGTATAACACATTCTTCAGTTGGTAAATCTTTTATCGCCATATTTTCTAATCCTCCTTAAACCCATACCAAACATTTTTTTCTGGTTTCTTTTCAATGGCTTTTTTACACATCTTCATAACGTCTTGATATGTTACGTCTTTACCTCCAAGCCCTGCAATAAAACCAGTTACTTCTGCGTCTGATTCATTATAAAGCGCTGATTTTATTTCGTTGTAAACTACGCCTCCTGAACCTATGGATATGTTTCTATCTATAACTATTAAATCGGCTTGTTTACTCATTTCTTTTATTTCTTCAGATGGAAACGGACGTAAGACTCTTAACCGAGCAAGACCAATTTTTATTCCTTCTTTTCTTAGTTCATCTATAGCAACTTTACTTTCAGATCCTATTGCCCCCATTGAAATCAGGATGTATTCTGCGTCGTCACAACGATATCTTTCAAATAAGTCGCCATGATGTCTCCCAAATTTTTCTTTCCATTCTTTGGTTACCTCCGGAATCATTTTTTTTGCTTTTTCCTGTGCATCTTGCATCGCTCTACGTACTTTTTCGTAGTGTTCCGTACCGATTATATTTCCATGTGTCACAGGGTTATCAACATCAAGTTTCCAATTAGGTTCGTAACGTGGTATAAATTCATCAATCTCTTTTTGATCTGGTATGGAAACAGGCATAGAAGTATGTGAAAGAATAAAGGCGTTATAACTTATCATAATGGGTAGAGAAATCTCTTGTTTTTCAGCGAGTTTAAACGCCTGAATAACCGTATCAAAAATCTCCTGGTTGCTACTACAATAAAACTGTATCCAGCCGGTGTCGCGTTGACTTATTGAATCATTTTCATCTGACCATATATTCCAACCAGGTCCTACAACACGGTTTATGTTACACATCACTATAGGTAAACGAGCTAATGCAGCCCAATGAAGCATCTCATGCATTAATAATAAGCCATGTGAGGATGTAGCGGTAAAAGCACGTGAGCCTGCCTCACTAGCTCCTATACAGGCGCTCATAGCTGAATGTTCACTTTCTACACAGATGTATTCACCTTGGAATTCTCCGCTTTCCACATAGTCGGCTATTCCTTCTACAATGGTAGTTTGAGGTGTTATTGGATATGCTGCTACTACATCTGGTTTAGCCATTACAGCTGCTTTGGCCGCTACGTAATTTCCTGTATCTATCATAACAGTCATAAATTTCTATCCTCCCTTTTCATATCGATTGCTTTAACTTTACATACGTTGGCGCATACTCCGCATCCTTTGCAGTAATCAAAATCTATCTCAACGGTTCCATCTTCTTTTCTTTCGATGGCGGCTTCTGGACAAAAAATCCAACATCGGAGACATTTTACACATTTATCTTTGTCGAGTTTTGGTTTAAATATTCTCCAGCTGCCGGTTTTCCCCATAGCTCCTTTTTTTGGATAAGATATACTTGTTACAACATCGTATTTCTTACTCTTTTTACCTTCTTTTTTACTCAAAAGCTCACCTCCACCTTTTTGTAGGCTTCGTCTGTTGCTCTGACATTCTGTTCTCCTTGTTCTCCTTTCCATTTATTACGTATAGCTTTTTGTATAGATGGTAATGTTACTTTGTCTAATACTTTTGGAACTGCTCCTAATATAGGTGTGTTGACAACTGGTATGCCTCCCACTACAATGTCGTTGTTTATAGCTATCTCTGTCGCATCTACCGTAGCTACGTTATATTTTTTTGAGAAATCATAATCTTTTGGTTTTTTTTCTGTGTTTATAAGAATTTTTCCGTTTTCCTTCAATCCTTTCAAGACATCTACTATGTCCATTATTCCTTCGTCTTGAACTATTACTACATCGGGTGTATAAATCTCGCTCCTTAGATGTATTTCTTCCTCTGAGATACGGGCGAAAGCTTTCACTGGTGCTCCTCGTCTTTCAGCTCCAAAAAAAGGAAATGCTTGTACTCCTTTATTTCCGTCTTCGAGTGCTGCTGCGGCAAGTAGATTTGCCGCGGTTACTGAACCCTGTCCGCCACGCCCATGGATAATTATTTCTATCAAATCACTCAATGCCATGACACATTACACTCCCGGGTTTGGGAATGGAAATGATGCATATAATTGTTTTGTAGAATCAAAATATTTGTTGTTTTTTTACTTCCTCTCTTATTTGATTATAGTTTACAAGCTACCTTTAGATTTATAAAAATATATACATTTGTTTATACGAAAATATCTATTTTCTTTTTGTATCTAATGTTTATAGTAAAATGTAATAAACAGCATTAGATTACATCTTGCACTCAGAATCAAGAGGAACAATCCATGGAAAAGATAAACAAAAAAGAACTATTAGAAAAAGCTAAGAAACCAGCTAAAGACGCTATGAAACTTCATCCTTTTTACCATGGAAAAATACAAACAGTTCCAAAATGTCGAGTCAGGGATTTTGATGATTTTGGAATATGGTATACACCTGGAGTTGCAGAGCCTTGTAAAAAAATTAGGGAGAAACTCTCCAAAGTTTATGATTATACAAACAAGTTGAACACTATTGCTGTTGTTAGCGATGGAAGCCGGGTTTTAGGACTAGGTGACATTGGACCAGAAGCCGGTTTACCGGTTATGGAGGGAAAAGCTCTACTTTTCAAATATCTGGGAGGTGTTGATGCAAATCCAATATGTTTAGACACTAAGGATCCAGATGAGATAATCCAAGCTGTAAAATGGTTACAACCAAACTATGGGGGAATAAATCTTGAAGATATCTCCAAACCTAAATGTTTCTACATACTTGAACGACTAAGAAAAGAGATGGATATACCTGTTTGGCATGATGACCAACAAGGAACAGCTACAATCGTTGCAGCTGGTGCTATTAACGCTTTAAAACTTGTGGATAAAAAAATGGAAGATGCTTTAGTATGTATGGTTGGAGCAGGAGCAGCAAATATAGCTATATCTCGTATTCTCATTGCTGCAGGAGTTAACCCGAAAAACATAATGATGGCAGATAGCAAAGGAATACTGCATGAATCAAGAGAAGATATAAAAAAGAATAAAGAGGAAAATCCTAAAAAATGGGAGATGTGTCTAAAATCTAACGGAGAGAGTAGAGTTGGAGATGTCTCTGATGCTTTCAAAGATACAGATATATGTATAGCTGCAAGTAAACCTGGTCCGGGCACCATTAAAAAAGAATGGATTACTACTATGGCTGATGACCCAATAGTTTTCGCTACCGCTAATCCTATACCGGAGATTTGGCCTTGGGATGCCAAAGAGGCAGGAGCAAAAATTTTTGCTACCGGCCGTTCTGATTTTCCTAATCAACTAAATAACTCTTTGGTTTTTCCAGGTATTTTCCGAGGGGCTTTGGATGTCCGCGCTGAGACTATCACTGATGAAATGTGTATAGCTGCAGCAAATGAATTAGCCCAAACTGCAGAAGACGAAGGGTTAAACGAGGAGCATATTGTACCCCTGATGGACTCTTGGGAAGTATTCCCACGTGAAGCTGTAGCAGTTGGTATGAAAGCTATTGAACAGGGTATTGCTCGTGTCAAACTTTCACGTCAAGAACTATATGATCGAGCTATGGATATAATAAAAAAATCTCGTGATACAACACATTGCATGATGGAAAATGGTTTCATCCCTGAGGCGCCAGAATAAAAAAAATTGTATTCTCTTTGCTTCTGTATAATATAGATTTGGCAAAACTATTATATAACCTCTTTAGTTCACCATCCCGGGTTTTGAAAAAAATAAGATATTTATAACTTAGCTAAGGGTAAATATGCAACCTAAGTTAATATTGTTATGAGGTTTTGGATGATGGTTGAAAAGGTTAGAACCATTTCGAAAAAAGATCTTGATGCTTTTGTTGATGATTTAATACAGAGTGATAAATTTGAGGTAGTTGGTGTTAAATCAAAAGGTAAAAGCTATGTTTTTGATGATTTGGAGAATTCTGAAGAATTAGAGTTGGAGTATGATACTACTATTCTTCCTCCTAAAAAATATTTTCTTCCTCCATATGAAAATATGATGAACTATGATCTAAAGAAGCCTTTTAATGTTGAGGAATCCAATGGGGGAAAACCAAGAGTCATCATTGGTATGCATCCTTATGATATTATAGCTATTGAACAGATGGATAAAGTTTATCAGGATGTAAAGGAGGACGATTTTTATACTCGAAGAAGAAAAAACACCATTATCATAGGTGTAGATATCGAGAAACCTTTTAGTCGATGTTTCGCGGGTAGTATGGGTACGCATACTACTGATAGCGGTTTTGATTTAATGCTCACAAAGATAGGTAGAAAATATGGAGTTACCGTGGGGTCAAAAAAAGGCCGCAAATTGTTACATAATTTTGCTAAGACTAAAAAAGCAAAAGAGTCTGATGTTAAAAAAATAGCTAAAAAACGTGATAAGGTTAAAGATAAATTTGAGTGTGAAGTTGAAGTTGATAAAGAAGATTGGCCTAGTGTTTTAGCTGCTCGTTATGAGGATGAGTTATGGGGTAAAAAGTCGGAGAAATGTTTAGAATGTAGTAGCTGTACTATGGTTTGTCCCACTTGCTATTGTTACGATGTTGAGGATAAAGTTTCCCTTGATTTAAAGGATGGTAGTCGTGTTCGGACTTGGGATGGTTGTTTGTTGAAGGATTTTACCAAGGTTGCAGGTGATGAAATATTTAGGGAAGATGTTGAGGAGCGTTACCGTCATCGTTTCTTCCGTAAAGGCTGTTATCTTCCTATGCGTTACGGTTTTGTTGCCTGTGTTGGTTGTGGTCGTTGTGCCCGTGCCTGTTTACCTGATATAGCGGATCCCTGTGAATTGTTGAATAATTTTTCTGATGTTGATCCAACTGGTGATGCCAGTAAGTATTTCATTGACCGTAGTGCTAAGATGGAGGATGAAGGTGTTATCCATGTTCCGCATAGCGCTACCATAAAAAGTATGCAAAAGTTGACTGAGAATGAGACTTTGTTTGAGATAGAGATGGATGATGGTGAACCTCTTGGTCATGACCCTGGTCAGTTTGTAGAGGTTTCCGTTTTAGGTGTAGGTGAAGCACCTATATCTGTTTCTTCTCCACCTGATGATTCTCCTATTTTTGAGTTGGTTATAAGAAGAGTAGGGAATGTTACTGGTGCGTTGTTTAGTAAGAAACCTGGTGACAAAGTTGGTATACGGGGTCCGTTTGGCAATGGTTTTCCTCTTGAGGAGATGGAGAAGAAACATTTATTGTTTGCCTGTGGGGGTATTGGAATGATTCCTGCACGTTCTTTGATTAAACATGTTCTGCAGGAGGATTATCGTAAAAAATTCAAAGATATAACTATTCTTTATGGTTGTAAGCAGCCTTGTGAAGTTTTGTTCATGGATGAAGTTAAACAATGGGGTGAAGTTCCTGATGTTAGGTGTGAACTTACTGTTGATAAATGCCCAGAGGGTGTCTGTTGGGAAGAGGGTGAAGGTTTAATTACTGATTTGTTTCCAAAGATTAAGCTTGATAAGTATGATTCTAAGAACACAGTTGCTATAGTAGTTGGCCCTCCCGTTATGTATAAGTTTGTTATTCAGTGTCTAAAAACTTTGGAGATACCAGAGGAAAACATTTGGGTTTCGTTAGAAAGACGTATGAAATGTGGAGTTGGGAAATGTGGTCATTGTCAGATAAACGGTGTTTACGTTTGTAAAGAAGGACCGGTGTTTAATTATAAAGATGTCAAAGATCTACCGGAGGCGTTTCGATGAAACCTCGTGTAGCTTTTTTTGATTTCTCTAGTTGTGAAGGCTGTCAGTTACAGATTGCGAATTTGGAGGAAGAACTTGTTGATCTCATTGAAATAGTAGATGTAGTCTCTTTCCGAGAGGTTATGAAAGAACATAGTGATGAGTATGATATAGCAATTGTTGAAGGTTCAATTATGCGGCCGATGGATGAAAAACGTCTGAAAAAGATTCGTAGTCGTTGCAAAGTTCTAGTAGCTTTTGGAGCCTGTGCAGCTATAGGCGGCGTCAATAAGATACGTAATCAATGGTCTCCTGAAAAAGTAAAGAAAATGGTTTATGGTGATTCCTCTGAGATTGAGGATAACGATTATTTTGATGTTTTTCAAACTAAAGCTGTTGATGAAGTAGTGAATGTAGATTTCTATATTCGGGGATGTCCTCCAGTTAAAAGTGAGATAAAAAAAGTGATAACAGCTTTATCTATGGGTAAAAAACCAGATATTCCAAATTATCCCGTGTGTGTTGAATGCAAGAAAAAAGAAAACGAGTGTCTTTTCGAAAAAGATGAATTCTGCCTTGGTCCAATAACTCGGGCGGGTTGTGACGCTATATGCCCCACTCATGGAAGTGCCTGTGAAGGCTGTCGAGGTCTTCTTAAAAAACCAGATATTGAATGTATAAGTGATGTCTTGAAAAGATATGATCTTACATATGAGGAACTTAAACGTCGAGCTACTATCTATAACTATGGCGAAAAGGTAGGTGAAAAAAATGAGTGAAGACGTCCACATCGATGTTGAACATGTCACCCGTGTAGAAGGCCATGGAAACATAGTTTTAAATACGAAAGAAGGTGAAGTAGAGGAGATACAATGGCAGGTTCCTGAAGCACCTCGTTTCTTTGAAGCAATGCTTCGAGGTAGACATTATGATGAACTACGTACTATAACTTCCCGTATATGTGGCATATGCTCTATTGGTCATTCTTTATGTTCGTTGAAGGCTACGGAGGAAGCTTTAGATGTTGAGATTTCTGATCAAACCAAGATGCTTCGTCATTTAGCTATAAACGGGGAAAACATGCAGAGCCACATCCTCCATGTGGGTTATTTAGCCGCCCCAGATTTATTTGGTGTGGAAAGTGTAGCACCTCTGATTGGTTCACAGCATAACGATACTCTGATGAAAATTGTTAAACTTCATCGTTTTGCTAATGAACTCTCAGAGTTGATATGTGGGAGGACTACCCATCCTATACGAATGGTTGTAGGTGGATTCACTGATTTTCCAACGGAGAGGCAGTTAGTAAATCTTAAAAAACGTTTAGAGGAACATTTAGAAACAGCTGATGAAATAGCTCATGCGTTGCTGGATGTAGCTGGCAAACTACCAGAGTTCCAGAGGGAAACTGAGTATATAGGTTTAAGCACTGATGAAGAATATGCGTTATATGATGGCGTTATAAATTCTACAGATACTGGTGTCTTTGAAAACAAACAAAACTATGCTGATTTTATTGAGGAATATATTGTACCTCAGTCAACTGCTAAATATGCCAGACATAGCCGCGAATCATATATGGTGGGTGCGTTAGCGCGATTCAATCTCAACAGTGATTTACTTAACAAGAAGGCTCACAAAGTTGCGAATATGTTTAGTTTGAAACCAATAAACTACAATCCTTTTATGAATAACATAGCGCAGCTGGTAGAAGTCGTACATAACATGGAAGACTCTATAATGTGGGTTGATAAACTCTTAGAGGAAGGTATAAAACATGAAACTCCAGCTAAACCGGAGTTGCAAGAGAGCCGAGGTATTGGGTTAATAGAAGTACCTCGTGGTCTGCTAATACATGACTATAGTTTCGATAAAAATGGGGACTGTACAAAATCCAATCTGGTTATTCCTACTAATCAGAATCATGCAAATCTTCAAAAAGATCTAGAGGAGTTTGCACCAAAAATAATGGATAAACCCAAAAAAGAAATAGAGCTTAATTTAGAAATGCTAGTGAGAGCATATGATCCTTGCATCTCATGTAGCACTCACTATCTGGATGTAGAATTCAAATAAAAAAAATTTTTGGGTAGATGAAAAAATATTATGGCTGAAAAAAAGATTGGAGTCATAGGTGTTGGAAACACTCTTAGACGTGATGATGGAATAGGTATAAACTTGATAAATCATCTTAAAAATGAAAAAGATGAACTCTCTGATTTTATCAAATTAATTGATGCAGGTATAGCCGGTATGAATCTTCTACATATGATAGAGCCATTTGAAACAATAATTTTTATTGATGCAGTAAACTTTGATGGAAAAACAGGAGATCTAAAAACTTTTAGCCCAGAGGAAGTCATCACCCTAAAAAAACAGGGAAAAGAAAATTTGACCACTCACCAAACGGATCTGTTAAAAATAATTGAGATATTCAAAAAGTTAAACAGAGATGTGGATAAAAAAATATATATTATAGGTATACAACCTGCTGATACGTCATATGGCCGTAATTTTTCAACCGGGTTAGATAAAAAATTTAGTGAAATCACAGATAATGTAATAGAAGAAATAAATAAATTGTCAAAATAATATCCTATTTTATCTCTATCTTTTTTTTTTGCTCTATAATATAATGTTAGATTCGACGATTAACTAACCTTTTTCAGACAAATTTATATAGGGACGAGTTTTTTAACAAACGGCTGGATGGGGTAATCAACTTAAATTACCTTTTAGAATATAGGTGTTCTCTCACCGGAACAGTTTCCTCTAAATAATATGATATATACTCTGTTTTTCCCCATCCATCATGTTTTTTTTATTGTAATCTGCATCTTTGTTCCATGGTTTCAATCCAAGAAGGCAATCCCTCGATTTTTTTTATAGCGGCGTTTTGAGCCAGCTTTTTTCGGAAATCGGTGTTACATTGAACCCGTCCTTCGAGGTTTCTTTTAATGGTATAGCAAAGATATCCTCCTTTTTTGTCCCAATCAGTCAAAATAATAATTTTTTCATATTTATTTGCTAGTCGATCACAAAATTCTATGAGTGAAATCCCTTGGTTAGCAGTTATTATGGTTGATTTAAAACCAAGGCTTCGTAGAGCTTCGACATCTCGGTCTCCCTCTACGATAATAGGTTTTTTATTGCTGCTTTCTTCTTTTATTTTTTCTAAAATTTCTTTGACGGATTCTATTGATTTTTCAAAATCCATCTGTTGACTCCTTAAGTCGGTCTACTATTTCATTTAATGATTTATCTTTTACAAAAACTCTTTTGTTTTTGCCTTTTTTACCTGAGACAATAAAAACGTTTTCTATAGGTGTATTAAAAAAGTCTGCTAAAGTAGTTAAAACATCTTTGTTTGCTTTGTTGTCTTTAGCTGGAGAAGAAACTTTTATTTCTATTCTTCGTCGCCACTTGTTGAAACCTGCTGGAAACATACAGCTATCTGAATCTGGTGTAACTGAAAGGTTAAGATATACTCCATCCCGGTGTTTTCCAACAGCTTTTTCTATATTGGGCATGCCTAACTGGAGCTTTTATATGCAGTTTATATTATTTATATATTTTTGCCACATATGTTAATAAAAAAATTATGGTTAAGGAAGATTTTTGTTCTTTTACTTCGCTTATGTAATTTGATCCATCTTTGAATATCCAACGTAGTTTCTCTTAGGTAAAAAGTTTGGTCTTTTATAACTTCAAAAAAAAATGATAAAAAAGTGAAAGAGGAAGAGTTATTATTTTTGATAACTCTGCCATTTTTCCTCAAGTTTAGGGTCTTGTAATGTTTTCATTATGTATTCTGCGTATTCGTCTCCTGTGGCTCCGTCGTCATGTCCTGTTGCTTTGATTTTTTTCTCGTATTCAGCGCAGATATCAAGAGCCATATTCAGTTTCTTGGATTTTTCTTGGAAGCCTATGTGATCTAGAAGCATTGATGCTGCTTTTATAGCGCTGCTTGGATCGGCATATTTTGCTCGCCCTTCTTTTACCATACGTGGTGCGCTGCCATGTATTGGTTCAAACATCGCGTATCTTTTTCCTATATTTGCGCTTCCTGCGGTTCCTACCCCTCCTTGTATCTGAGCTGCTTCATCTGTACAAATGTCTCCATAAAGATTTGGTAATACTATTACTTTGAACTGGGATTGTCGCGCTGGGTCTACTAGTTTAGCCGTCATAATGTCTACAAACCAGTCGTCCCATTCTACTTCAGGGTAGTCTTTAGCTACCTCTTCCGCTACTCTCAGAAATCTTCCATCAGTAGCTTTTACCACGTTGGCTTTAGTTACCACGGTTACCTTGTTTTTTCCGCTTTTTTTGGCATGTTCAAAAGCAAGTCTAATAATCCTTTCTGCTCCTTGTTCAGTGATGACTTTGAAATCTACACTTAGATCATCGTCTACATGGATTCCTTTACTGCCAAGTATATATGCTCCTTCAGTGTTTTCTCTGAAAAAAGTCCAATCTATGTTTTTTTCTGGTATTTTTACTGGTCGTACGTTTGCGAAAAGATCCAGTTCTCGGCGCATGGTGACGTTGGCACTTTCTATGTTTGGCCATGGATCTCCTTTTTTAGGGGTGGTGGTTGGCCCTTTGATTATAACATGGCATTTTTTGATTTCTTTGAGTATGTCGTCTGGTATAGCTTTGTTTACTTTCGCTCTATTCTCAATGGTGAGTCCTTCAATGGTTCGGAATTCTATTTTTCCTTTTTCAACCTCATCTTTCAGTAAAAACTGTAGGATGTTTTTTGCATGGTTACAAATAGTTGGTCCAATACCATCTCCTCCGACTACACCTATTTTTATTGGTTTAAGTTCATCATAGTTAATCCAGTCTTCCTGGGCTTTCATCATTTTTACTCTCTCAAGTTGTTCTTCAACAACTTCTCCAAAATGTTCTTTGGCTTTTTCTACATCTTCATTCATAATTTTATCTACTCCTTACTCTATTTTTTTATTCTACCTTCTTAGGTTCATCTGGTACGTCATAAAGGATGTCGTCCCATGGATGACGATATAAAGGTGTTTTCAACCGTTTTTGATCAAAGTAGTGACCCATGAAACCGATAGTTCGTCCTATTATGAAAAACGCGTTGAAGAATCCCATATCTACCATTTCTCTGATTTCTTCGATAGAGTATCCAAGGTTTTGAAGCATGTCTACAAATAATACACCTATGCATCCGTCGACATTGAGAATAAGAGTGTTCTTCTTCATAGTAGTGACGTCTTGTACTTGTAGAGCATAGTCTAATAGTGGCGTCTTTGGGAAGTGTTCACGTGCATAGTTTATCATGATTTCAACACGTACATCAGGGTTGTCTACACTATGAATCCGGTGTCCGATACCTTGGATACGTGTGTTTTTTTGTTTCATGGTATCTACAAATTCACGTGCGTCCATATCGTTCTGATACCCCCAAGTGAAATGTTTTGCGGCGCCATTTACTGCTCCTCCGAAACGTGGTCCAATGGTAAGCATACCGCTCACAATCGATTCAAGAAGACTTTTACCAGCACGTGAGGTAACAATTGTGTTGTGTGCCCCGGATACAGCAGGTCCATGATCTGCCACTATCTGTAATACTAACTCTATAAAATCACGGGCATATTGCGGTAGATACTTTTTGAACCAAAGAAGACCTATAACTCCTCCAAGGCCGTAGTCTTTCTCGATTACTTCGTCTATTGGAACACCACAATAATTATGTACTTCGCCGGTTTCATCACATATTGTGGATATGAAATTTGTAGATTTCCGGACTAGCCCTTCTGCTTTAGCTTGTTTGTAATCCATTGGTATATGTGGTGGTGTTGGTTCTTCAAATTCATCTATTTTTCCTTCTTTTTTGAGTTTTTCAAAAGTTTCCTTGATTTTTTCACCATAATCGTCAAATGATTCAGGGACAATTGCTCCTGCTTCCCTTAAAGCCTGATTTTTTGCAGCAGCGGTATCTTTCTTTCCTTCGGCTTTTGCTCCGGCATGACCAAATTGTACTCCTCCTGGAAGCATTTCTGCACAGGTACCAGTAACCCATATAACGAGTGGTTTAGTGATTTTTCCATCTTCAAGAGCTTTCACTATTTCGTATTCAGCTTTACCTCCGACTTCACCGAGGCATACCATCATTTTTATGTTAGGGTTTTTCTCATATCTTAGTAGATGATCGATAAGTGTTGAAGCAGGATAAACGTCTCCTCCTACAGCATAACCTTCGTAGATTCCATCTGTGTTTTGAGCGACAATGTTGTATCCTTCATTTGAGAGTCCACCAGATACAGATACAAAACCAACAGATCCTGGCCGGTAGAGTTTGGTGTCCTTTATGTTCTGTATGGTTCCTGCAGCGTTGCCAATTTTAAATGATCCTGGTTTGATACCGCCGACGGTTGCGGGTCCAATAACCCATTTATTTTTTTCTTTAGCTGTCTTCGCTATTTTCCTTACATCTCTTTGAGGAACCCCTTCGGCAATCATGACTATGGTTCTAATAGTATCTGTTTCAAGAGCCTCCATAGTTGTAGGAGCGCTGGATCGTTCCGATGCAAAGTTGACCATTACATCTCCTTCAGGATGTGCTTCAACTGCTTCTTCAATACTGGTGTAACGAGGAATCCGTATTTCTTTGGTTCCCCAAAACAGTTTGTAGAATCCTCCGCCAGTTGGTGTTATGAAACCTGCTACGCTTGGTTCATCTCTTTGGCTCATATAGTCAAAATCGAGCATACGTTGAGCGGCTCTTTGCTGTGAACCATGAATAAAAGCTTTTGTGTTTTTATCAAAAAGTTCGTAGTCTTCCATATTACTTTTCACCTCCTTCTTCTAAAGCCATTGAAACAATTTTTGTCATATGTGTCTCAGGTCCATATACCTCAACTGGTAAATCTAGTCGTTTCCCCATTTTACGCATGTTTTCAAGTCCTTCCTTGTAGTTTGGACCTCCACGTCTTACATAGATTTTCACATTGGTTTTTTTGAGTTTATCTGCATATTTTTCAATGGCTTGAATGATTCCTTTAAAAGTGTCAGCTACATCTGTAAAGTTGGCTATTCCTCCTCCAACAATCAAAAACTTTGGTCGACCTTTCGGGTCTTTCTCTCTGGTCATCAAATCCAAAATAGTTTTGGTATATTCATATGTCAACTCTGTTGAAGGGTTGCCACTGTATTCTCCATAGTTAGCTAATTCATCGGCATATCCGAGATCAGCTACTGTATCAGCATATATCACGCTGGCTCCTCCACCAGCTACTAGATTCCAGATGCGTCCTTCTGGATTTAAAATTGTGAGTTTTAAAGATGCACCGGTTCGTTCATCAAGTTCATCCACACGTTCTTCTTCAGGGTTTTTACTGAGTCCGAAAGGACTTGGAAACTTCAAATCTCCCCATTTCTCTGCACATTGATATGAAGCATAATCATCTACTTTGGCGACGGCATCCAGCGCTACTGGGTCTTTGTCTACAAAAGTAAAAGGATTTAACTCAAGGTATACAAAGTGGTAGTCTACAAGCATTTTGTAAAGTGTTTTGATGAATTCTGCAACTGTTTCTTTTTTCTCACCGAGTTCCTTTGGTAAGAAACCCTCTACATCGACATCTTCAATTTCTTCAAGTATAGGGATGTCTAGTTCAACTACAGAGTCCCATACTTCTTCGATGTTTACTCCGCCTTTAGTGGAAAAATGAATTGTGTCATGGTCTCTATGGGTAGTAATTGCAACGTAGTATTCCTCTTCATGTGGAACAAATTTCTCTACAAGAAAATGAGTAAGTGTTCCAGTAGTTTCCCCTGTTGTTTGTTTGATGGTAACTGTTTTATTCATACGTTCTTTAATCCACTTTTTCACTTCTTTCCATGTTTTATCAACGAAAAGCAGATCGTTTTTTCCTCTTTTACCGAAGAGTTGATCTGGTTTTGCCACTAGTTTCTCTTTTTTCAACCATGGATTTTCTTTAGCTATTTTATCCATGTCTGTATCTGGAGTTATTAAAACCTGCTTTGATTTATAATGGAATTTTCCATCTGAGAATTCTGGAAGTGCCTTAGCTATAAGGCGTTTTGCGCCATATTCTCTTATTCCTTTCTGTGCCATATTCTTTTTTATCCTCCTAATTTTCTAATTTATTTCATCTTTTCTTTCATATATGCAAGAGTTCCGCCGGATAACAAAACCTTTTTCTGCCGTTCGGAGAGGGTATATGTTGCCTCAAATTCTTCTCCTTTGGTTTTGTTTTTAATCACAATATTTTCTCCATTTTCTATCCGTTTTTTGACGTCGTTGATCTCTAAGTCATCGCCTTGATCAATTTTGTCATAATCTTCCTGGTTTTTGAATTTCAATGGTATTATTCCAAAGTTGAGTAGATTTGCTTCATGGATTCGTTCCATTGATTTAGCTATAACTGCTTTTACTCTCATATACATTGGACATAAAGCTGCGTGTTCACGTGAAGAACCCTGCCCGTAGCTTTCACCTGCTACAACGATGTTGTCTTTACCTTTTTCTTTTATCTCTTTAGCTCGATCATAAAAGGTATCATCAACGACTTCAAACAAAAACTCTGAATATTTGGGTACATTGCTACGATATTTCATTTTGCTACCGGCGGGTATAATATGATCAGTAGTTATTTTATCATCAACTTTGATAGTTACTTTTCCATCTATTTTTTCAGATAAAGGGTTGCTTTCAGGTGGAGTACTTATGTTTGGTCCACGATATATTTCTACTGAGGAATCTGCTTCTTCTGGGAAAATAAACATGCTGTCATCAATAAGAAATTCTTCAGGCATCTCTATGTTAGGATAATCTATACCTTCATCAGTAAGGTCTCTTGGATCTGTCATTTCGCCTGTTAGAACTGCTGCAGCTGCAGCCTCAGGGCTAACCAGATATATGTTGGCGCTTTTTGTTCCTGATCGACCAAGGAAGTTACGGTTGCTCGTACGGAGTGTCGCTGCTTCATTTTGTGGAGCCTGACTGTTACCTATACAGAAGCCACATGCTGCTTCTGCTACTCGGGCACCTGCTTCTATGAGACTCTGCAGTCCGCTTTCTTTGCTTATATTTTCTAAAACTTGTCTTGAACCTGGTGCTACTACAAAGCTAACATCTGGATTCACTGTTTTTCCTTTCACGATTTCGGCGACTGTCATCAAATCTCTATAAGAAGAATTTGTACAACTACCCAGACATACTTGATCTACCTTCATTCCTTCTAAATCTCTTATCTTTGAGATGTTGCCTGGGCTGTGTGGTGTAGCGACAAGAGGTTCAATTTCACTTAGATTTATCTCTACTACTTCATCATATTCTGCGTCTTCATCTGCTTTTAGTTCAACCCAGTCTTCTTCTCTCCCTTGAGCTTTGAGGAACTCACGTGTGTTTTCGTCACTTGGAAATACTGAAGTTGTTACTCCACATTCTGCACCCATGTTTGTTATAGTGGCTCTCTCTGGAACAGATAATGTTTTTGCGCCTGGTCCACCGTATTCAAAAATTGTTCCAACATTTCCTTTAGTTGTAAATTTTTCTAGTACTTTCAAAACGACATCTTTGGCGGTGATCCATGGTTTTAGTTCTCCTGTTAAATTGATTTTTACAACTTTTGGATATGTCATGTAGAATGGTCCACCGGCCATAGCTACTGCGACATCGAGTCCTCCAGCGCCGATTCCTATCATACCTATTCCGCCGTTGGTAGGTGTATGTGAATCTGATCCTAGTAGAGTTTTTCCAGGTTGCCCAAAACGTTCAAGATGGACCTGATGACATATTCCGTTTCCTGCTCTTGAATATATGATGCCATATTTTGCGGCGACTGTCTGTAAATATTTATGGTCGTCAGCGTTTTCAAAACCTGCTTGGACAGTGTTGTGATCTACATAACTTACTGAGAGATCTGTTTTTACTTCTGGTACTTCCATTGCTTCGAATTGTAGGTAGGCCATGGTGCCAGTTGCATCTTGAGTTAAGGTTTGATCAATTTCAATCCCTACTTCTTCTCCTGGTTCGGGTTTTCCATCTACAATATGTTTATTAAGTATTTTTTCTGTAATTGTTTTCCCCATATTTGTACCAACTCACATTTTTTTTTAAATAAACTTTTTTTGCCCCAAATCTCCACATATTTAATAAGTTTTTCCACGTTTTTTCTACAAATAACGAACAAACATCAATTTTAATATAAAAATGTAAAATTTTTATCATTTTTTTAAACATTATTCTAATTTTGATTATATTTTTTGTAAAAACGAGAAAACGTTTTATAGGGCATAGTTATTTTTCAATTGATGCTGTGACTCGAAATAATCTAACTAAGAACGAAAAAAAAGTCTTGTATGGACTTATTAATTATCCAGATTTAAACAATCGGGAGCTTGCAGACAAAATAAAGGTTAAACTTTCAACTCTAACATCGATTAAAAGAAGACTTTCTGACAAAAACTTTTACCACTCCCTAACCGTACCAATGCTGAATTGTTTGGGTTGCGAACTTCTAGCTGTTATCCATACCCGTTTTAATCCTGTTATACCTCTAGAGGAAAGAGTTAAAACCACAAAGAGTACCATTGAAGTTTTTGAAGAAATATTTTTTTCAGTAGGAGAACAAGAAAAAGGTTTCTCCCTAAGTTTATCTACAGATTACTCAAACATCAGCAGGATTAACGAAATAAGAACTGAGACTTTCGGAAATCTTGGATTGTTAGAAGAAGAAACACCAGATGAAGTTATTTTTCCATTTGAAACAAGTAAAATCATAAAATTTTTTGATTTTGGAGAAATAATCAGAGAAGTGTTTAATATAGAAGATAAAAATAATGATAATAAATATAAATATCTTAATAATATATATAATGTTGATTTATCGGATAAAGAGAAGAAGGTTTATAGGGCGGTAGTAGAGAACCCTGGCTTCACCAATTCTGATATAGGGGATATAGTTGGTTTATCTCGACATACGGTCTCTAGGATGAAAAAAAATTTTTCTAAACAAGGTTTGCTAAAAAGAATTGTGTTACCTAATCTCGAAAAGTTAGGTTTTGAAATCCTTGCTTTTTATCATATCAAATTTAATCCACATACTCATCCGGGGGAGAAAGACATTGATTTCCTTAATTCCCCCTCAACAGTTTTCTTTGCTACAAAAAAATTTGAAGCTGTTATTATATCTATCCATCCGACCTATCAAGATTACAAGGAAGATAAAATGAAAAAAATTCGGTTTCTGAGAGAGAACGATTTCATATCTTATACGCCTGTTGTAAGTAAGTATAGGGTTGATAGGATGGTGGTGATTAAAAATTTTGATTTTGTGCCATTGGTTGAAAAAGTTTTAAACATATGATTTTTTCGTTTTTTGACGAAACAGTTGAAGATTTATGTTGAAAATATTTCACTCTTTTTTGATAAAGTATTTTTTAAGTCTAATGAAAACGTTTAACCCAGTTGTTTTATGAAAAAATACTTATACAGTGTTTGTATTCCGCCAATCAACGAAATGGGGGTTTTAAAAATATCCCTTCGTAAAATTATAGTCGTTTAATCCTCGACATTTAATAAAAAAAGGAGTGAAAGAAAATATGGAAGTAGAAACCGAGAATGTTTATAAACCGAGTGATGAGGTTAGTTCCAGAGCTCATGTGGGCAGCATGGAGGAATACAAAGATATCTATAAAGAATCCATAGAAAACCCTGAAGATTTTTGGGCTAAAATGGCGGAAGAACATATCTCATGGTTTGAAAAATGGGACAAAGTTCGTGATTTTGATTTTAAGAAACCTGAAATCGAATGGTTTAAAAATGGAAAGTTGAACGCCTGTTACAACTGTCTTGATAGACATGTTGAAAATGGTAACGGTGATGATGTAGCGTTGATCTGGGAGGGAAACGAACCAGATAACGTTAAGAAATATACTTTTAATGAACTTCTTGGAGAAGTCAAAAAATTTGCTAATGTTTTGAAATCTAAAGGTGTAGAGAAAGGTGACCGTGTATGTATTTATCTGCAGATGGTTCCGGAGCTCGCTATAGCAATGTTGGCTTGCGCTCGTATAGGGGCGATACATTCCATTGTTTTCGGTGGCTTTTCAGCTGATTCACTAAAAGATAGAATAAATGACTCTGAATGTAAAATTTTGATCAGTCAGGATGGAGCAGTTAGAGGTAAAAAATCAATTCCTATGAAATCTAAGGCTGACAAAGCAGTTGCTGGTTCACCGTCTATTGAATCTGTTATCTTAGTGAACCGTACAGATACGGATGTTGAATGGTCTGATAAAGACTGTTGGTGGCACGAAGAAATGGAGGAAGCTGATGAAGAGTGTGAACCAGAAGAGATGGATGCAGAAGACCCATTGTTTATACTTTACACATCTGGTTCAACAGGTAAACCAAAAGGTGTAATGCATACTACCGGTGGCTACATGGTCTACACGTCAGTGACTCACAAATATGTGTTTGACTATCATGATGACGATGTTTATTGGTGTACAGCTGATATAGGATGGATTACAGGACATTCATACATAATATATGGTCCTTTAGCAAACAAAGCTACTACTTTGATGTATGAAGGAGTACCTAATTATCCAGATTATGGTAGATTCTGGGATATATGTGAAAAACACGATGTCAACATTTTTTACACCGCACCAACTGCTATCAGAGCATTGATGAAACAAGGAGATAAATGGGTTAAAGATCATGATCTTAGCTCTTTGAAAATACTTGGAACAGTTGGAGAACCGATAAAACCACCAGAATGGAAATGGTACTACAATTTAATCGGTGGCGGTCGTTGTCCAATTGTTGATACATGGTGGCAGACAGAGACAGGAGGCATAATGCTTACACCTCTCCCAGGTGCAACACCTCTCAAACCAGGTTCAGCAACGTTTCCATTTTTCGGAGTAGAACCAGTTTTACTTGACGATGAGGGCAATGAGATTGAAGGAAATGATGTATCTGGTAATCTTGCTATTAAATCCGCATGGCCAGGTATGCTAAGAACTGTTTGGGGGGATCCTGAAAGATTCAAAGATACCTACTTCTCTCAGTTCCCAGGTTATTACTTTAGCGGCGATGGCTGTTATCGTGATGAAGAAGGTTATTACTGGATAACTGGTCGTGTTGACGACGTTATAAATGTCTCTGGTCATAGAATGGGTACCGCAGAAGTTGAAGGTGTACTCGGTAAACATCCTAAGGTAGCTGAAGCAGCTGTAGTTGGCTATCCACATGATATCAAAGGAGAAGGAATTTATGCTTATGTAACGCTGAAAGCCGGTGAATCTTCTTCAGAGCAACTCACTAAAGAATTGATAAAAAAAGTTAAGGATGATATAGGTCCGATTGCTAAACCAGATAAAATACAGTACACTAATGATTTACCAAAGACTCGTAGCGGTAAAATTATGCGGCGTATACTACGTAAAATAGCTAAAGATGAGCTTGATGACCTTGGAGATACCAGTACGCTCGCTGATCCATCAATTGTAGATAGTTTAATTGAAAACAAACAATAAAACTATCTATCCTCTTCTTTTCTATATTTTTTTTAAAGGTAAACTCTTAATTCTTTCATATTTTATACATGTTTTAGTTTGAAAGGGATTATGAAAGCGTGATAAACGATCTTGTTTAGCTTATAGGGAAAGCTGAAAATAGATCTGCCGGATGGTGTAGTAAAAGCTTTGAAGCAGACTTGTACACAACAGGTTGAGGGGGGAGGGGGTGTTTCCGCTGGTCCTACTACTAGTAGCCATATAGATATGTTTGAAGATCTTTTTATTGAAGAGTTTGACTTTAGGTTGATTATAGGCAAGGGAGATATGGGTAAAAATACACAAAAAGCCTTACAGAAATATATATTTGTATATTCTTCGTATGCTGGTGGGGGCTAGTGCGTTAGCAGCTGATGGCATCAAAAAAGTAAAGAATGTGTTTTGACTTGACAAGCTTGGTGTGGCAGAAGCCGTTTGGCTGTTTGAAGTGGAAAACTTTGGCCCACTTGTAATATCAATGGATTCACATGAGGGATTCATTGTTTCATAGGTGAAAAAATATATGTCTTTAGATTTCGAAGAGATATCAACAGTTATAAAAAATTTCATTAAAACATATGTGAGTAATGCTGGTTGTGAGAGTGTAGTCCTTGGTCTATCTGGTGGTGTTGATTCTGCGGTTGCCGCTGTTCTCTGTAAACAAGTTTTAGGGAAGAAGAATACCAAATGTGTTTTTTTACCTGATGAAGCTACTCCGGATATAGATGTCAGCCATCAGGGGTTAATTGTTGATAGATTTGATCTTAATTGTGAAACCAAAGATATAACGGGTTTGGTAGAGGATGTTAGTAATTATTCTCTTTTGAAACCTGATAAAATGGCGTTGGCTAATATTAAAGCACGGGTTAGAATGGTTTTACTTATGGAATATGCCAATATGAACCACAGTTTGGTCTGCGGTACTAGCAATAAATCTGAAATCTTGGTAGGTTATTTTACTAAATATGGTGATGGCGGTGTTGATCTGATGCCACTCGGCGATCTTTATAAAACGCAGGTGTATGGTTTAGCAGACTTTTTGGATATCCCTAAAGAACTTATTGAAAAACCCCCATCTGCTGGTTTGATTAAAGGTCAGACCGATGAAGATGAGTTAGATATAAGTTATGAAAATTTAGATAAGATTTTGAGGGGTTTGGAACAGAAAATGGATTTTGATCGTATCGCAGAATCTTCAGGTATAAACATTTCTGATGTTAAACGTATTCGTGATATGAGGGCTAAAAGTGAACATAAGAGAAACACACCTCTTATACCTAAAATTAATGCTCGTACACCAGGTTTTGATTGGCGTAGCCCTGTACAAGAAGGATAAAAAAGCAAAATTTAATATATCATTTTTTTCTATAAATTTATATGAAAAAAACCAGTCGAGTTTATGTTTCTTTTTTCTTCGTTTTCATCTTTTTGTTTTTCTCTGTTTTTTCGGGGCAAACCAATGTTAATAGTTCTCCTATTTTTAATAAAAATGAAACTTATAAAGTAAAAGTTGTTTTCCATGACGTTTTTCAGAGTAAAGTTTCTAAAGAAAATTTTTCAAAAAACATTGGTGTTGAAACAGCAGATTATATTCTTGGTGAATTGTTAGATTTAGAAGGAAACTTCTCAGGTTTGATTAAAATAAGAAAACAGATAAATGTTTTCCAGAAACATGGGATACTTCCTGATTCCTTTTCTGTTGATCAACTGTTTAAATGTTCAGGTAATTTCGGTAATTTCAGTTTTTTTGGTGGTCCATCTCTTATTTCTCATTTAATTTTGAATGGTCGAATCAAAGGTAAAATTCCGTTTTGGAAACCATTATTTTACTGGAACATATATAACACCACTAGAGTTAAAGGTGTTACCGGTTTTCTTTTCTGTTTTCTGGGTGCCAGCAGAAACCCTGTTTATATTTCATGTTTTGATTTTTCAAGTTATGAATTTTTTAGTGAAATTTATCTAAACTGTTTTATTGAATTTATGTTATCTTGCACCGGTTTTAGTTTAGGTTTTTATAAAGATGATGGTTCAACTGTTTTGTTTGAATATAACCTTGATTTTTGTTTATTCCTACCTGGGTTTAATACCCCGGAGCTTGCTACGGTGGGTAATTTTTAACACCAGGGTAGCGTATCTTTTTTTATGAAGGTTCGTTA
>JAZKSG010000004.1:0-55906 GCA_036626215.1 Thermoplasmatota archaeon | reverse complement strand
GAGAGATCTTTAATTTTGGATAAATTCTTGTTGGATATAAGTTTTGAAGAAAGATAAGGTTCAACCATATCTAAATAATCGGAGGGATGAAATTCTTTTGGGGATTCTTTTAGAAGCGTCCTGGTTTTTTGAGGCTGATCAAAGTTAGATATAGATTCTTTCTTTAACTCTTCAATAGGTTTTATTCCTCTGGATAGAGTTGGGTTTATGGAAGAGTCTATGTTTTGTAATCCTTTGGTCATTTTATCAGCCCCCATGTTGTCAGAGAGAGGGCGGTGAGATTATTAATACCTTTTTCGCAGCTGTATAACCAGCTACGTATGCAGATATCTTTCTTTCCAAGGTTTCCAAATAGGAAACTTTTTTGTATCATTTTCTTTTCTAGCCTCAAATGTTAAAACAATAATTGTAAACATAAAACCCTGTAACTATTGTTTTCTACAAAATACGAAAAACAGAAAATTTTTTTTATGTTTGCTGGAAAACAGGTTAAGTTATCAAATAAATATATTTCAATGTCATCCAAAGTTTTTTTCTTCCAACAAAGTTAGGGGAGATAACATTTTAACTGTAAAAATGTAGTGCTTTATTTTAGTATTCATCTAATTTTTCATTCTTCTTGAGACTAGATTTTTTATAAAAAATTTTTTCTAACGCTCCTTGTTTAACATACCCTGTGAATAAAGTTCTAATGCCAAAAAATGTTTTTATCACAGGATCATCATCAGGTATCGGCAAAGAAACAGCTTTATATTTTTACAATAAAAACTGGAATGTAATAGCTACCATGAGACAACCTGACAATCGAAAAACAGAGTTACATAGAATAGATGGAATCGATACTGTACATCTAGATGTTTTAGATAAAAAATCTATTGCTGAAGCAGTTGACTACGCCATTGATAAATATCAACAGATCGATGTTCTCATCAACAACGCAGGATTTGCTGCTTTTGGTCCTTTTGAAGGTTTAACAGAGCGCCAAATAAAAAAACAGTTTGAAACAAACGTTTTTGGTCTTATGGATGTCAGCAGGCAGATGATACCTTTTATGAGGAGACAGAAAGACGGCGTTATAATCAATGTTTCTTCAATAGGTGGAAGAATATCTTTTCCCCTTTACAGCATCTACAACAGTAGTAAATGGGCTGTAGAAGGATTCTCCGAATCACTCCTCTATGAGTTAAAACCTTTTAATATAAAAGTTAAAATCGTTGAACCCGGTATAATTAAAACAAATTTTTATAGCCGTTCTAAAGAAGAACCTCAGAAAAAAATAGATATATACAATCGTTTTATCAAAAAAGTCAAAGATACAGAAAGAGAAAACATGGAAAAAGGATTTTATTCACATCCTAAAGTAGTAGCTAAAACTATCTATAAAGCTGCAAATGATAACAGCTACAAGCTGAGATATAAAACTGGTAGATATTCAACATTGATATTTGTTCTACGTAGCCTTCTACCAGAATCTCTTTTTCGTAAAATATTCGAGTACATTTTTATCTAAACCATAGCCCTTTTATGGTTGGAGAGTCCCTGCAAAAACCTGCCATGCTAAAGCTGTTTTAGCCAACAAGCTAAGCACTATGTATACCTTCTCACCATATAGATAATCCTTCCATCTCCAGACCTTTTTGTACTGTAATAACATGTTTACAGCGAATAAATTGAAAAATATAGCAATCGATACGAATATCCATATTACAAAATCTGGAACCTGCCCACCACTATAGGTCTGTGCACTAATCAAAGATATAAATATCACTACCCACGGTACAAAACCTGCAATACAACCAATTATATATGAAGTCCAATCAGTTTTCTCCGTTGTCTGATTATGAAGTTCCATCATATAACCCATAAGATTCATAACCATAACTAAGGTAAACAAACCAATTAGTGTCCCTAAATCATAGATACCTGTTAACATAGCGATTATCCATATCATAAGAGACGCACTAAACGCATATTCAATCCAACGAGCTTTATTAATATGTTTTTTTAGATTCTCTTTATACCATCTATACAGTATTGAAGCAAGCAAGAAATGTGCAATAGCAGACATAAAAAGAAACAACGCTACCAACGGAGCCAATGGAGTTTCAAACACGGTTTCCATAGCTGGTTCAAGAGATTCAGTAACAGGATTATAGCTCAAAAAAGTTGTTTTTATAGGCCATGCTTTGTCACTACTAAGATAAAGCATTAAGAAACCTTGAAATAGATGCAAAAAACCCATAAATGCGTTAAAAATCCTCAATCTCCAGAATTTTTCCTCATTTTCTTCCAAAATATATTTTCCCCCATTTGATACGGTTAACACTTTTCGTATTTATTAACCTTTGTTTTAAAAAGTAAAGTTTTCGTCGTTTAAATCCGGTAAGAACTGTTAAACAATTATTATAAATAAAGTAAAATAAAAGATATTGTAAGCTGAAAAAAAATGAGTTTACAATATAATAAGAGTCTACGGTCCACATTCATCATACTAGTCATTATAACTTTTACTTTATCACAAACTATAATAACCTCCTCAGACAACAAAACCACAGATATAAACGAACAAAACATAGATACATCATTTATAAAAGGAAACATAGAAGTCAAAGTAACCAAAGAAGAAAAATTGATAGTCACCCCAAAAATAAATATAACCGATAAACAAAAAATAATACTCAACACCACCCACAACGAAGAAAAAAACATTATAGACAACACCTTAAAAATAAAATTAAAAACCCAAAGAGAAAACACATCAATAGGAGAACGACCACTTTACATCATGTCTCTCTTATACAGAGAAGAAATTGATTCCATCCTCGATATAAAACCATTTCAAAGTAAAATAACTCAAAAAGCATTTTTAAAATTCCAAAAAATAAACATCTCTACAACCGAAAACATAGACATACCTATAACTTTTGAAACAACCAACGAAAAAGAAAACACCACACTATTCATGTTTATCATCACTAAACCATCTACCATCCATTTTTTGAAAAACCCATTTTTTGACTTCTCAAAAAGCAACATAAAACTTGTTTTCAACTCCAGTTATAAAGATACAACTCCACCAACAACAGAATGTAAAATAGAAAAAAAATAGGAGTGAAAAAAATATGAAAAAAGAAAAAGAAACAAAAAAGAAAATAAAGACAGCCGCAGTAATCTCAACAGTAGTCATATCGCTTATAGTGATATCTGCCGGCCAAGGAATTATAGCTAGTGACTCCACCGTCAGCTCTGTAGACAGTGTAGACAGTATACCAGAATACTACGGTAATGTAACAGTAACTCTTAGCGCATCCGATGATGACTCTGGTGTAAACGTCACCTATTATGCGTTGGACCCAGTTGAAAGACCACCAAAAGAGGAAAAAATGAACATATACGATGGACCTTTCGAAGTATCCAGCGACGGAAAACATATCGTATACTATTTCTCAGTTGACAACGCCGGAAACAAAGAACAGATGAAAAACACAACATTCGAAATCGTTGGCGACAACACAGCACCAGAAACCAGATGTATCCTCGACGGACCTCAATAAAAAAATAGTGGGAAATAAAAAAATTTCTTTCCCATCTAATCTCTCTCTTTTTTTAATCCAGTTTTATTTTATTGTCTATATATGTTTTTCACAAAAACAGATTGATTAGTATTACAGTTCTCTGTTATCTTATCAAAAACAATATTATCATAAAAAAGCCTATAACCACCAACAAAGGCATCAGCACAAATCCAAATAATGTTGACTCAACACCTACTACAAAGGTTGCTATAACCGCAAGTATAAAAGTTAATATCAACCAAACTCTAAAAAACTTCTTCATAGCATATTTAGTATAAGTTTATCCGACTAAAATTTTATCTATTTTTATTTGTAAATGTGTATATCAGCAATCATATTTGTTATCGGGATTTTTTCTATTAAAGATTTTAATGGGCCCGCTGAGATTTGAACTCAGGTTACTACCGCCCCATGGTAGAAGGATGCCAAACTACCCTACGGGCCCAATAAACATAAACCAAATTATTGGATTTATTTTTTGATACTAAAAACTATCTAAAAACAAAAAAAGATATAATATTTTTTTATTGAAGGGTTGCATGTCGACGTCGCATATCTGCCTCAGTTTCATTTTTTGTCTCCATTAAATCTGACACCAAACCATCTAAAAGTATCCAAGTACTTGCCTCAAAAAGAGTTCCAAGAGGTGCAAAACGTTTACATTCTTCGTCATCACATCCAGCAGAAACAAAAAGTGTGACATCTGCAAACTTGGCGATATCAGAATTTTTTTTGCCAGTGATAGAAACAACATTGGCGTTAAGATCACTAGCTATTTCTGCGGTCATGACAGCTGGAATGGTTTCACCTGAACCAGAAATAATTAAAACCAAATCGTTTTCTTGAACAGGGCCAGTAATTGTTTCACCTATAACAAAGGTTTGAAAACCTAGGTGAACGAGACGGATTGCTAGAGCTTTGGCCACCAAACCAGATCTACCAGCTCCATATACAAAAACACGGTTGGAATCCATGAATAACTGTTTGACTTTCTCAACGTCTTCCCTAGAAACATCATCCAAGATGTCTTTGATTTTTTTCTGAATGTATTCTATCGATTCAGTAAATACCATAAATATGTTTCAACCATTTTTTTATATTATCTCAGATAAATCACGAAAATCTGCTGAGTCTCTATCTGTTCGTTTCGTAATCGCTTTCTCTACCTGTAATCTTAGATATATAGCGTCATGTTCAACCAATGGAGATTCAGAGATAAAAGTGACATCATAGTCATTATCCAAAACCAAATCTATTAAAGGATTCAAGGGTAAATCACTTTTTTTCAACGGTGTATGATACAACTCGTTTCCCCCATCATACAACACACCTGTTATATGAACCAAATAACGATCAAGATCAAAGTCCTTTAATTTATCAAAAATCTCTTCAAAATCCTCTCTTCCTTGAAGCCCCCCATTGCTACGGGCATGGATATGGCCTAAACCGGCTATAGGAATTACATTATCAACTTGTTTACAAATATCAATTATCTCATCAAAGCTACCAAAAACTTTCTGTTTCCCCATAGGTTCAATACCAAGGTCTACATCTATACCTTTTTGTTTGATGTCATCCGTGAGTTTAGTCAAATTTTTAACTATTTTTTTGGATGTAACAGCAGCTGTATCCTCACCATAATATCCAGGATGAACCACCACGGTTTTAGCACCCATCTTATCAGCTAGTTCAATCGCATACATTATTTTCTCCATGCTTAACTCAATTTCTTCATCTTCACCAGCTAAATTAATATAATAAGGTGCATGAACATCTAACTCGATATCATAATCCTCAGAAAAATTTTTCATAAACTCTGCTTCTTCATCCTCCATCACATACAGACCACGGACAAATTGGACTTCCATAGCATTCAAATCTAATACTTCTTGGGTATATGCTATTCCATCTTTATTTGTACGGCCTTTACATGATAAAGGTATACCTGCTGGACCAATTCGTATCATAAATCAAATCAACCTCTACATTTTTGCAGATGGAGGGTAATAAAACTTTCGCTTAAACACACAATAACGCAACATATTTTTTTCAACTCAAATTTAATTCCAAAACGTTTTCATTGAAAAGAGAAAAATGAAGCATGGCTCTTTCATCTTTCATGCAAGCTCCTCAAGCCTACTCATAATATTCCATACCAAAGTACGTCCATGCAGTGGAATATTAGGATCGTTAGCTAGCTCATCTAACCTAGAAGTAGCACTAGAAACCCTTACATCTAAAGCATCAGAGTCATCTAACAAAATCTTTTTTACCTCTTTTGCTCCTTCTCTAATATTCCTAGGGATGGAATTATCTTCGGTAAGCATATCCAACCCTTCACAGATATTTCCGATTTTTTCCTCAGTTGACATAAAAATTATCACCATACCTTAAATTTTTCAAATTAATTATTTATAAGCCACTTTTTCACACCTGTAATAATAATCTAAATAAAAATATTTGGGGAAAAACATTCAAAATCAATAAAATATAGAATCTAAGATTCTTCGAACTCAGCATTCAAAGTATGAACGATATCTGAAGCTATCTGTCTACCGACACCTTTTACCTCCATTAAATCATCAACAGATGCATTAACAATAGCTCTGACATTACCAAAATGGTTCAATAAACGCTCTGCTAAAACAGCAGATACATTAGGTAAACCTTCTATCAGAAACTGCTGACGTTCCTTCAGCGACATAGAATATTTTTCTCCTCTTATAGCTACAGATTTTTTGTGTTTCTTTTGCTCACGTTTTGCAATTACTCTCAACATATCAGCGGTTTCCAATGGATCACGTGTATTCATAATAGAAACCCCGAAATCTACAGATATAGATGCTAAACTGCCGAAGATAGCGTTATGGTTAATATTTCTTTTTTCATACAGATTTTTTCCTTCGATAATCAAGACAGGGCGGGAGTAAGCAGCATTCAAACTACGGATTTGTTCAAACAATTTTCCGTCTAACAGCGAACTTAGGAAGTCATCAACATTTTTTCTTTCTACACCTACTCGAGAGGACAACACATAGTCTCCTACATCCAACTGACAGGGTTCAACAGTCACATTTTTCAGAGACAAATTTTTGACAACATTTGAACGATACTCACGATGATCCACCAGTATCTTGATATCAGATTTATTGTTACTATACTCTTTTAAAGTTCTTTGATCACTTTGATTATCTTTTTCTTTTTTACTGAATGATAACTCTTTAGCCGATTCAAATTTTTTATCAAGCTTTGAACGCAACAACTCAAGCTGCTTCCTCATCTGTTTCTCTTTTCTTTTAGCCGACCAATAATATCCTTCATCAGAGGTACCTTTTGTGATAAGAATGATTACCTCACCCGGCATCTTACGAGCTGTTCTACCTCTACGTTGAATAAAACGTATCTCAGAAGGGATAGGTTCATAAAAAACTACTAAATCCGTACTAGGGATATCCAACCCTTCTTCAGCGACAGAAGTAGCTATTAAAACGTTATACTCATCCTGTTTAAACTTATTGATAATCTCTGCTTGCTCCTTCTGAGTCAAACCTTTATCTTTACCTCTACCACTCTGACCTATAAAACGAGAAGGTTTCGCACGACTAACTTCAGACAATTTTCCAGAGATAAAAGAGGAAGTATCTCTATAATGAGTAAAGACAATAATTTTTGACTCAGGTTTAGATTCAAGCTGCCTTTCAACAATTTTAGCTATCTCATCAACTTTAGGATGCTCAACATCCAAAGATTTAGCATACGCAACCGCCTCCAAAACCATATCATCCTTCATAATACTACGAGAGGCTTTACTACCGCCTTTAGAATTAGCTTCTCTTGATATCCTATTAAAATAGTTTCTAAGCGCATGTACACCCTGAGTCTGTAGTAAATCTATAGCATATTGGATCTTCATAGCCTCGCTTTGCACCGAAGCAGCTTTAAAAAGTTTTTTAGAAGGCTTAACCTGTTGTTTAATCTCATGTTGAATTCTTTTCTGAACTTCAAGAAGATGCTTCTTGTTTACACGAGTTACAGAACTACTATCTAAAAAACCAAGTTCTTTCAAAAATTTTAGACGTTTAGACAAACTCTGTTTCAACACATCTACTGAATAACCAAAATCATCAGGGAGATCAATTTCTTTCCAACGTATCTTCAAATCATGTACATACGGTTTTACATCCCGGTCATGTTTAGTCCGAATCTCAATATTATTAATATCAAGATTTTCGCAGACCTCCATAATTTTTGATACATCCCCCCCAGGTGAAGCGGTGATACCCAACACTAATCTATCATCAGAACCATGTCTACGATACATCTCAGAAACAAAAACATAGGCATAATCACCAACAGCATGATGAGCCTCATCAAAAATCAAAAAACAAACATTTTCTAATGTAACTCTACTAGTAAGCAAATCATTTTTTATAACTTGAGGAGTAGAAACTACAATTTTAGCTTCACTCCAAATTTTTCCTCTATCCTCAGGTGAAACTTCCCCAGTGAAAACTACAACATCTTCATCTTCAACCGTTAAAAATTTTTTTAAAAAATCTGCATGTTGATTAACCAAAGGTTTAGTCGGAGCTAAAAACAAAATTTTACCTTTTTTTTCTTTTAGTTTCTCTGCTATTATCAACAAAGCTATTATTGTTTTACCTAAACCAGTAGGAAGAACAACTAAAGTGTTTTCCTCCGCGGCAGAATCAGCTATATGTACTTGGTATTCACGACGCTCTACGGTATCGGGTTTAACAAAATCTTTATCTATATACACAAAGAAAAGTATAAATGAAGGGTTTTAGAAGGTTTTGCCAAAAGATTATATTTTTTCAACAATCTTTATATTGTAATTTATCATTTAAAGTTATCAACCAGTTTGATAGGGAGAATATATAAAATATGGAGATAATGGGATTTACACTTCCTCTGTGGTCTATCCTTTTAATAGGTATAGCTATTATTGTTTTAGCTTGGAAAGTCATTAAATTCGCCGTTAAACTACTACTAGTTTTTATAGCAGTTTTTTTGGGTATAGCTGGTTTAGATGCTTTTAACGTGTTTGAAACCCTAAAAAATCTTATTCCTTTTCTAAGCAAACTATTTTTCTAGGTGTCACGAGTGTTAAAAGATAGAAAATATATCTCTTTGTCAACCAGTTCTAGCTTTCCAAAATCTTTACCGTATAAATTTTTTATTTTTTCGTCCAACATTTTCTTTTGCCTCTCCCCATTTTTTCAAACAGAATTTGAATCTATTGTACAACCGAATCAAAAATCAGTTATTTAAATTCTTTCCTTTTTTTTAAAAACTCCGGGTCTGAGCGATTTCTGTAGAGGGTAGAGTAAAATACATGGTTGTACCAGTTCCCTCTCCATGGCTGTCAGCCCATATATGTCCTCCGTGTTTCTCCACAATATTTTTACAAATACTTAATCCTAAACCTGTAGAATCAAGTTTGTGTCGACTTTCATCAGCTTTATAAAATTCTTCAAAGAGTCTATCAGTTTGTTCACGTGTTAAACCGACACCGTTATCCTTTAGTGACACCTTGACATAGGTTTTATCGTCTTCCTTGATATATTTTGAATCAAAAACCAGTTTTCCTCCATCAGGCATACTGTTTACCGCGTTTGATATAAGCTGATCCAACAGTTCTTCAAGCTGTGCTTTCTCTGTCTTGACATGAACTTCCTCCCCGATGCTGTTTTCCACTTCTATATTAAAACTTTTAAAAACTACGTCATATTTATCAATCATTGACTTTACTATATCGTACAGATTTTCTTTTTTTAACATAAGATCAGTGTTGTAAAGCTCAGCTAACTTACGGGTGTTATCTACCACTCTTTTGATGTATTCAGCATTTCGTAAACAGGTCTCTACTAACTTTTTAGTCTCCGGAGTTTCTACTTCATCTTTTATTACAGGTAAAAGAGTCATTAGAGGAGTTAAAGGAGTACCAAGATCATGACTTAGATTATCTATAAATCTGTTTTTATGCATCAAAAGTTTTCTTACATCTAAAGTCCTCTCTAAAACCCTATTCTCCAAATCTCTGTTAAGCTCATTGAGTTTCTTTTCTTTTTCCTCTATCTCTTTTTCCAGTTGTTGGATCTTTTCTTCTTTTTCTTTTAGCTTTTCTTTGTGTTTTTCTATTAATTCTTCAGTCATATTGAATACTCTCAGAGAAAGCTGGCAGCAAGATTTCTTTATGATACTACATGTTTATCCTTTTATTAAAATTTTACAGTTTATTTTTCCAAAAAATCCGTTAAAAATCACGATTCTTTTTTATATAAACAGAAATAAATAATCTTTTATACTGTGAAAAATATATATTAATTAGATTATGGGTAGTAGAGAAGATTTTAAATCGTTTATACCTGCCGAGAAAACAATTCCTGAGTTGACTGTAAAAGCCGTTTTAACAGGTGTATTTTTAGCTATAGTTCTAGGGGCAGCCAACGCCTATCTTGGGTTATATGCTGGTATGACTGTGTCAGCAGTAATCCCTGGAACTGTGATAGCTTTAGCTATATTACGTCCTTTTAAAGGAACGATTTTAGAGGTAAACATCGCCAAAGTAGGGGCCTCTGCCGGTGAATGTGTTGCTGCAGGAATCATTTTTACTATACCTGCGTTAGTTATACTTGAGACAATGGGAGTAAGCACTGGCTGGACATCTATACATCTAATTGAAACAAGTCTTATTTCCCTCTTTGCTGGTATAATCGGTGTGCTATGGATGGTTCCTCTTAGACGTGCATTGGTAGTAAAAACTGATCTACCATTTCCTGAAGGAATTGCTACTGCAGCAGTATTAACAGAAATCGTAGGAGGAAAAGAAAGAGCCAAGAAAGATAAAAAAGGATCGATAGGCGGCTTATGGCTGTTAATAGGTGCCTTAGTCGCTGGTGCATATAAATTCGCTCAGCTTTCTTTAAACCTTTTTAGAGGAGTCGTTGAACATGTAGTAAGTATCGGTAAATATTTGATAGCTGGTGAAGCCAGAAAAGGAGTTCTTTATGGAGGGATAACTACCTCACCGGCGTTACTAGGTGTAGGTTGGATTGTAGGTCCAAAAATAGCTTCATACATTCTAGTTGGGGGGTTAATCGGATGGGTCATAATTTTGCCTCTAATAGCTTTAGGGATAGGACTACCTTCCGGGTCAGCTCTTGAAGGAATCTACTCAATATGGGCCAACCAAGTCAGATACATCGGCGTAGGGGCAATGTTGGTCGGCGGCTTATGGGCTATATGGCAGATAAAATCCAATCTTGTAGATAGTATAAAGGAAGCAGTAGTAGGCTTTAAAAGTGGAGCCGAAAAAACTAAGAAAAGGACAGATAAAGACCTGAGTTACAAATTTGTTTTTATATGTATCGTGTTAATGATAATACCTATTTTTATACTATATTTATGGCTGTCAGATCTTTTTGCAATATCTCTTTTAATGGCGGCTTTAACTGTTGCTTTCGCTTTTGTAGCAAGCGCATTAGCAGGCTATCTAACCGGGCTGGTAGGTTCATCTAACATGCCTATCTCTGGTGTCACAGTAGCCGTATTGTTAGTAGTAAGTCTTTTAATGCTTGGTTTTGGAGTCACCGGAGCCGCAGGTATAGCCATAGTTATATTTATATCTGCAGCAATCTGCGTTGGAGGTTCAATTTCTGGAGATCTTCTACAATCAATGGCTAGCGGTTATATGATAGGTGCCACTCCAAAGAAATTACAGATTTCTATGATATTTGGTGTAATAGGGATATCTATTTTTGTAGGTCTTATAATAGCTGTTTTACATGAAGCATTTGAGATAGGTAGTAAGCAACTCCCTGCTCCTCAAGCCTTTTTAATGGCTGGAATAGTAAAAGGAGTAATGGGTGGAGAAATGTTATGGCCTTACGTGATATCTGGAATGTTTCTAGCAATTGTTTTGATACTGATTGATCTCCCCGTTTTACCTGTAGCTATAGGGATATATTTACCTTTCACATTGTCCCCTCCTATCTTTGCTGGAGGAGCAGTACGTTATTTCACAGATAAATATCTCGAGAAGAAATATGGCTCTGCAAAAGAAGAAGAAATTAGTGACTGGGAGTTGGCAATTAAGAAAACGGATGTTAAACCTAATGAACGCGCCATCCGGACAGGTTTACTTTTCACAGCAGGTCTTGTTGCTGGTGAGGCTTTAACTGGAGTAGTTATAGCTACACTAATTGTTTTAGGGTTGGGAAACCTTGGAGTTTTTGGAGTAGCTCCATGGTGGCCAGGTCTGCTAGTATGGATATTCATAGCAGTTTTATTAGGATACATTCCAATAAGACATATCCTTAATAAAGAAGAATAAAAAAATAGCGACATAAATGTGGATAGCCTTTTTATCCACTATTTTTTCCAAAATATCTTTATATACAATAACTGATAGATTATATTGAATCTACAGTATGGTTTTGGAGGAACCGGAAGGGATAGGACTATAATGATGGAACAGGCTTTAGATGAGGGTAATGATTTTTCCTCTAATGTGAGATCTCATGATGAAATCTTGGAGATGATAGAAGAGGCTAAACAGTTTGAGGAAAGAATACCTGAGTTTGATGTAGAGCCTGCACCTGTTGAAGAAGAGGAAGAGATAATTGAAGAAACAGAAGAGGAGTTAGCTGAAGGAATTGAGAGAAAAAAACGTGAAAATGCTATTCTTCTTAAAATTAAGAGTTTTTTGAATTTAAAACCAGAGGATTTATCTCGGATTACTAAAGATGTTAAACCTGAGCCGACTGTCGCTGAGTCTGATAAAGTTAAAGAACGGAAACCTGGATTTTTAAAAGGAAAACTAAAAGATAAAATATTCAAATTTTTTAAAAGAAGGCAAAAAGGTGTAGAAGGGTCTAGACCTGGAAAACATATATTGTTAACTCCGACTTCTTTTAGAGTTGGTTTTGATGAGAATGGAAACTTAGTGAATCTTGATTTGATGAAAGATGAAGAAAAGGCTAAGAAGATAGAGAGAAATTTAAAAGGAATATTTAAGAAGGAGGGTGGAAAGAGTTCTTCAGAGGGATCTATATCTGGAAAATTTAAAAATGTGTTTGGAAAGTTAGGTAGGTTAAAAGAAGGTATTCCTTTTATTGGTAAAAAATGAATTTATTTTAAAATAAGTTTTATTATGCGTATTCTGCAAGTTGTTTGATTCTGTTGGTCACTACGAATACTTCCATAGTGGATTTAAGCTCGCTGAGTTCTTGCCTTGATTTTATTTCACTAACAACTCTCATACATTTATCACCTTTCTATGTTATACTTTGCAAATAATAATATTTAAAAGTTGGCCGTATTTGTACGCATTATGTCAATATACCTATAAGAAAATTAGACAGCTTGAAAATATGTATTTATGTTAAATTCACAAAAAAAAAACGAATTAAAAATCTTAAAAAAAAAGAGATAAAATATTTTTAAAAAGAAAGGAATAAATGTTAAAGGTGGTGGTATAAACGTGACCCCTTATACCGAAGGTGTTCGAAAATCTATTAATCGTTGTTTACTGATCTATGCTGTTTCTGCAAGTTGTTTAATACGGTTAGTAACCACGAAAACTTCCATAGTCATTTTTAGTTCGTCGAGTTCTTGTTGACTTTTTACTTCACTTATTATTCTCATTTTTCTCAAACACCACCTTTCCTATGTTATACTTTATGAATAACCATATTTAAAGTTAACGTGTAAATTAGTCATAATCGCCAAAATAACCCACACCAATATCACCATATACAACATATTCTAAATATAACCACCTAAGCAGCGAAAACCATTATATATCATTCTACATTTTCCAAGAAAATAGATAGATACCATGACTTCAAAGAAATATAACTATATAGACATCGAAAACAAATGGCAACAAAAATGGTTCCAAAACAAGATATATGAGTCCTCAAAAGATAAAAACAAAAAATTTTTCATACATTTTGCCTACCCTGGAGTATCAGGATACCTACACGTAGGCCATATGAGAGGATTCACCTACTGCGACATCATAGCAAGACAAAAAAGAATGACAGGACACGATGTACTATTCCCAGCAGGATTTCATGCCTCAGGAATACCATCCATAGGCTTTGCCAAAAAAGTAGAGAGACAAGACCCTCAGACTCTAAACATACTAAAAGAATATGGTTTAAACAAAAAAGAAATAAAAAAACTAAAAGATCCCAAAGAAGTAGTCAACTATTTTTCAAACGTATACGTAGAAGATTACTGGAAAAAATTCGGTTTCCTTATAGACTACTCTAGAATAATGAGCACAATTTCACCAGGATATAAAAAGTTCATTAAATGGCAGTTTCATAAATTAAATCAAACAGATCTATTGACACAAAAACCACATTATGCTCCTTTCTGCCCAAACTGTGGTCCGGTAGCAGTAGACAAATCTGAAACAGATATCTCAAAAGGTGGAACAGCACAAATCCAAGAATTTACAACTATCAAATTCAAAATGGACGACGGAACCATACTACCTGCTGCAACCCTACGCCCTGAAACCATTTTCGGCGTCACTAACATGTGGGTCAACCCCGACATAGAATACATCAAAGCAGATATCAACGATGAAACCTGGATTCTATCACCACAAGCATACAATAAAATAAAACATCAATTTGACAACCTAAAACCATCAGATGAAAAAGTTAAAGGAGAAGAACTAATCAACAAAAAATGCACCATCCCTCTGATAGACAGGGAGATACCTATTTTATCTGGACCTTTCGCAGATCCAAATGTAGCTACAGGAATAGTAATGTCCGTCCCAGCTCATGCACCATACGACTGGATAGCCCTTATCGACGCAGATGTAGATATAGAACCCATAAAAATAATTGATTCAAAGGATCTTGGATCAAACCCTGCCAAAGAAGTAGTAGAAGAATTAGGAATACAAAACCAACATGAACAAGAAAAATTGGAAAAAGCCACAGAGATAGTCTACAAAAAAGAATTCCATAAAGGACATCTAAACGAAAATTGTGGAGAATACGCAGGTATAAATGTATCCGATATTAAAGACCAAGTTAAAGATGATCTCATCGAAAAAAACCATGCTACTATTATGAGAGAATTCTCAGAAGAAGTCATATGTAGATGCGGAGAAAAAGTAGTTATTAAAAAAATACCAGATCAATGGTTTATCAAATATAGCGATCACGATTTAACAGATAAAACTAAAAACCATGTAAAAAAAATGGATATATATCCCAATGAATACAAAGAACAGCTGCCAAAGGTTTTGGAATGGTTCGAAGACCGAGCATGTATAAGAAAAGGATCCTGGCTGGGAACAGAATTCCCATATAAAAAAGGATGGATTGTTGAACCGATCTCTGACTCTACTCTCTATCCAGCATACTACATAATATCCAAATTTGTCAACGAAAACAAGATTAAACCTGAAGAAATGACAGAACAATTTTTTGACTACGTTTTCTTAAATAAAGGAACCCCTAAATCAGATATTTGGAAAGAAATCAAAAAAGAATTTGATTACTGGTATCCAGTAGACATAAACCTTGGAGGTAAAGAACACAAAACTGTGCATTTCCCAGTCTTTCTCATGAACCATGTAGCAATAATGCCTGAAAAGAAACATCCAAAAGGCATTTTTGTCCACTGGTGGGTTACACAAAAAGGTAAAGAAAAAATCAGTAAATCCAAAGGCGGCGCAGAACATATAGCAGATGCAGCCCGGAAATATGGTGTAGATGCAATGCGTCTATATTATTCTCATGTAGGATCCCCATTTATCGACGTTGAATGGGACTCAGAAAAAGTGACTAAATACAAAAACAGGTTGGCTAACATCTACAAACTGTTATCAAAAGAAGAGACAAGTGATTCACAAAACGAGCAGATAGATAGATGGCTGCTAAGTATTTTAAATAGAAAGATACAGAAAATAAAACAGGCTTTTGAAAAATATGATTTAAGAGAGGCATCAAACGAAATATTTTTTGAGTTACAGAAAGATCTACAATGGTATCTAAAAAGAGGAGGAAGCAACCAAGAGGTATTACAAAATTTCAAAAACACTTGGATAAAACTTATGACACCTATAACACCACATTTAGCTGAAGAAATATGGCATCAAAAAAACTCGAATTTTGTTTCTGACGAACAATACCCTAAATGCAACCCTGACAAAATAAACGCGGAATCTGAAGCCGGTGAACATCTCCTGGGTAAAGTGTTAGGAGACATAAAAGAGATACTTAAAGTCACTAAAATTGATCCAGATAAAATTTGTATATACACTACCTCTCAATGGAAGCAAAAAGTTGTTCAAACGGCGATAGAACTACAAGATAGACAAAAAGTAGATATGAGTACTTTAATGAAGGAACTAATGGAAAAACCTGAGATGAAAAAACATGCAAAAAAAGTTTCTAAATACGCCAGCAAGATAATAAAAGAGATAAAGAAACTGAACAAACAAGATATCGAAAGATATACAGCAAATTTGAACGAGGAAAGATATCTAGAAAATGCTAAAAGTTACATAGAAAACCAGTTCTCCTGCCAGGTAGAAATATTCAGCGGAGACAAAGAAGATATATATGACCCTGAAAATAAATCTGATTATGCTACACCATTGAAACCAGGTATATATATCGAATAAAAAAATCCTAACTAAAACCAAAAAAAACAGTGTTTTTTCTTCTAAGGGTTCAAAAGACTTATGAAAAAAAAATATGTTGAAACAGCGGAATATACATGGGATACTATAGCAGATAGTTTTGATGCTACGCGAAAAAAACCTTGGGTTGAATGTATCGATTTTGCAGAAAGGCAAAACGAAAAAAAAGTGTTATTAGATGTTGGATGCGGAAACGGAAGACATCTGATACCTTCTTCTGAACACTATGAAAACAGCATAGGGCTAGATATATCTATTGAATTACTAAAAATTATACAAAACAAAATTAGAGAAAAAGAAATCAAAAATATCACTCTTTTAAAATCCAACGCTATAGAAATACCATTAAAAAATAGCTACGTAAACACAGCTCTGTACATCGCAGCTTTACATAACATAAAAAAAAGAAAAAACAGAGTTCAAAGTCTTAAAGAAATAAAAAGAGTTTTAACAGATCAAGGAAAAGCCATGATCACGGTTTGGTCAAGATGGCAGGATAAATTCAGAGAACATTTCACAGATAAAAAAGCAGAAAAAGGAGAAGAATTTGGAGATATACATGTCTCTTGGAGACAAAATGGATATGATATACCTCGTTTTTATCATCTATACAGCAGAGATGAATTCATAGAAGACATAGAGACAGCTGGGTTCAAAATACTTGATGTTCAAGATAAAAAAATAGTTTCTAAGAAACATCCTGATAACTATTTCGCAGTCGTTAAATAGCTCACTGAAACTAAAACAATAGCCGCTATCAATACAGCCCATATCGCAGATAAAAAGCCTATAGTAGGTAAGAAATTAAACTCAAATAGAAAAATAGAAAACTCTCCGATGATGATACTGAAGATACAACCATATTTTGAAACTTTTTTCCAATACAAAACCGCTACAGTAGTAGGAAAAAGTACTGCTAAACCTGAAAAAGTGGTTTTAACCAAAGTCCCCATAATCCCCACGTTGGGATCATAGCCAAGTACTACAAAAGAAACAGCGAATAACGACAGTAAAACTACAAATAGTTTACCTAACATAGTTTCAGAGATATAATTTTTTATTTTTGGTAGATCTCTTGTTAACATAGTAGATAGAGATAGCAGCTGTGAATCAGCAGTAGACATTAAAGCAGCGAGAGCACCTATCATCACAAAAGCATAAGCCCATTCTGGCGCAAAACTCTCCACCATCAAAGGTAAAACCATGTCTTCTTTTCCTGCCGGTATATTTAGATTGGTAGCATGAGCCCATACTCCAATCAAAACTGGGAGTAAAAACAGAAAAGATACAACAATTGGATAGAAAAACATAGAGGTCTTCAAAGATCTGTCATCTTTTGCGGTATAAAATCTAGAAAAAAGCTGAGGAAACATAGGGTCAGCAAACATCCATAGGATCATAAAAGAAAACCATATCTGAGGGATAAAATAATTTCCCCCACCCGGTCTAGAAAACAACTCTGGAGAAGATTCAAACGCTTTACTAGTAGCCATTTCGACTCCTCCTAGACTACTAGCTATAAAAAATACGGCTATGAGTAAAGCAAAGATCATCACTACACCTTGGATTACATCTGACCATCCAGATCCTTTCATACCGCCTAGTAAAACATAAAACATTATTACAAATATAGTGAGCACTGCTCCAATCTCCCAATTGATGTTGGCTATGTTTTGAATTAGATATCCTGCACCAATAGCCTGGACAGCTAAATAGGGAATTGTAAATATTATCATCACTGACATAAAAACTGTTCTTAGAGTTATGCTATCCAACTTTTTACCTATTAACTCAGGCGGCGTAATATATCCTTTATCTTTACCGATACGCCAAATCTTTCTTCCAATAACATAGAACATTATAGCCATGAAACCAGTTCCGAAAGCCATTATCGCATATTGACCAAAACCACTCTTATATGCGTTACCAGCAAAACCTAAAAAAGTAAAAGCAGAAAAATTGGTGGCTGCAAGAGTAAAAAATAATATTGGTGCACCAAATTTTCTATCTGCTAAAAAATAATCTTCAGGTGTTTTACCTGTTTTTTTATGAGCCCAGAAACCCAATAGAAGCAACAAAACAAAATAAGTGATTAGTAAAAAAATGAAAATCATCTGTTTTCCCTCCAGTAGGTTTTACAGAATAAAAAGTATAGCAAGGATGTACAAACTGTTAAAACAAAAAAATAGATCGCCCACAAAGGTAAACCCAATATGAATGATGGGGGTTGGTTCCACATCCAGAAATCTAGAGATAATATAAACCATAAAACAAAGAGTATCAACCAGAAATACTTGTTTTTTATAATTTTGTCAAACGACAGTCTCAAACGTTTTTGCCTCCAGAGATTAATCTATTTTTTAGTTATAGTCCGTCGTTTCCTGGTTTTGCGGGCTGGAAACAACTAAAAAAAAACAATGCCCTAACCTACAAACCAAATTTTATACTTCAGAACAGACAAATAAGTTATACTATAAAATTTTTTGTTTTTTTTTTTGATAAAAATAGTGTTTTTACAAAGAAAGTTATAAACAGAAAAATTATAAATTATTAAGTTGATATGAAACATTTGTGAGGAGAGATAAAATGTTCCTAAAAAAGAAACTATTAATATTGGTGGTAATAACACTATTTGTCTTAACTTGTTTGAGTGGTTGTACAGATAAAGGAACTAATGGTAAGAAAGAAAAAATTTCTTTTGTCACTTATACAAATGAAGAAAAAGGTATACGTATTGAATATCCTGAAACATGGCAGAAACAAGAGAATCCAACATATGCTGCTAATGTTGATGTTTTATTTACTTCTCCATATAATGAGGATCCAAAAGATGCAGGTACATTATTAGTCTCTGTTTTAGTTAACGATTCTCTCATTAAAGGTATTGATTGGTTTAAACAAGCACATGTAGAAAATCTGACCAAAGCTCTTGATAATTTCACTCTTATTTCAGAGAAAAATACGACGCTTTCAGGTGAATCTGGTTACCATATAAATTTTACTTTCAGTCAAAATGATCAGGAGTGGTGCCAAACGGAAACTTTTACTATAAACAATGATACTCTCTATCTTTTAATGTACCAGGTTAAAACCAACCGTTATTCTATTTATATAGATCTGATTAATCAGATGATCGAAAGTTTTAGAATGGTAGATGCTGACAGCGTAAATAACGAAGAAAATAAAAAAGATGATGCAGCTATAAGTGATTTTGAAACACTTATAGGTTCATGGAAAACTAACGACACAGATGCAATATTTAAAACAGTTTCTTTTTATTCCAATGGCACCACTATTTCAACAGAAGGAGAAGGAACTTTTGAACTATTATCTACTGATAAACAGCTAATTGTAGATTATCAATCCTCTCAAGGAGGAAAGTATACCTTCAATTATTCTTTTTCAAATGATGGAAACACTCTAGTGTTGACAGACATAAATATGCCTGGATCTGCGACGTACAAAAGGCAAGTTTCTAAAGAACAGGTAGATGATAAAGAGAACCGTTTTGTTGGATCATGGATAAGGGATAAAAAGATAGCTATTACATTCAATGAAGATGGAACATATGTTTCTGGAGATATCGGATTTTTTGAGTATAATAACAGCAAGTTAACACTCTTCCATCAGAATGGAACTGTTAACGATGTTTTTGAATACAGTTTCTCCGATGACAACAAAACGCTAATCCTTACTAATATAGCTACAGATGAAACAGTTGCTTTAACCAAACAATAAAAGATATATGATTCTGTTTCTCTATACTTTAATATCTTTATGTTCAAAGTAAAACATAGTAATTATCAAAACAATCGCCGTAAAAACAACAAATACGATTAACCCTGTTACATCTATATCTCCAAATTTTAAAGTCTCATATGGTTTATAATAATTTTTTAAAGACAAATAACCAATATACTCATAATCTGGAATCATCTGTGCTATAGAATCCAATATAAACATTCCAACCACTACCGCCATAGTAACAATCGTTGCCTTCATTTTTTCGTCAAAAATAGTTGAAATAAGAAGCCCTAAAGATATAATGCTTAGAAAGTATAACACAGATACTCCATGTGTTAAAAAAAGATGATAGAAATCTAATTGTTCATTTATTGCGATTGTAGAACCGATAATGGTTAACATTGCACCAAGATTGATTATTAGAACCATCGGTAAAAGCCCTACAAATTTTTCAAAAATTATTTGTTTACGAGACAGAGGATTAGACATCAATAAATCAAACGTTTTTCCTTCGATCTCCTTTGAAACTAGAGAAGCAGCTATAAAACCGATAATTATTCCAAGTATTAAAACCCAAAAGATTTGATACATTTCAATATTTAAAAAACCAACATATGTAGACATATCTTGATAACCCGGTATAAACGCGAATTGATCCAAAGCTCCAGATTGTTGCATATCTTTCATCATGTCTTCAAAAGCAGGATACATACCGGAATACATCGCAGCCATTCCAGAGAAAAGCAGAGTAAGAACAAGTGTTGACTTCCAATGGTCATAAACTGTTTGAATAGCTATTTTGAAACGAAGTATTTGTTTCAACACAAAATAATCCATACCTACTCTTCACCTCTAGAGTAATACTGCATAAAAATGTCTTCAAGACTAAAGTTATGTATCTCTAGATCTAAAACAGTAAACTTAGAAATCTCTTTTATCCAATGATCTATATCTTTATCTGTTTTGAATTCTATCCAACCATCAACAATTTTCATGTCTTCAGGACCAGAAAATCTTTCAGAATCTTCTTTTATTTTTAGACGAATTCTTTTTCCACTTTTTCTTTTAAGGGTTTCAATACTCTCAAGTGCGACAAGACTTCCATCTCTTATAATTCCAACACGATCACAAATCTTGTCTACCTCGCTTAAGATATGTGAAGAAAAAAACATAGTACGCCCTTTTTTTCTTTCATTTCTTAGAAATTTGTAGAATTTTTCTTGTAACAGAGGATCTAAACCACTGGTTGGTTCATCCATAATAACAAGTTTAGGATCATCCATAAAAGCCTGTATTATCCCAAGTTTTTGTTTCATACCTCTAGAATAACCTTTAATTTTACGTTCAAGCGGTAATTCAAAGGTTTCAAGAAGCTCATCCAACAGAACAAGATCTGTGTTTCGGATACCAGCAAAATAATCCAAAAACTGTTGTCCAGTTAGATGTTCATATAACGAAAGTTCACCAGGTATATAGCCAACATTTCTTCTAATCTCGACACTATCTTCAGTAATATCTTTACCAAAAACATAACCGGTTCCACGTGTTGGATTAAGAAAACCTAAAAGAGTACGGATAGTAGTGGTTTTACCAGCTCCATTAGGTCCAAGAAAACCGAATATTTCACCTTTTTTAACAGAGAAATCAAGATCTTCAATACCTTTTATCTTTCCATAATACTTGGTTAATCTATCCGTTTTTATGACTTCAGCCATATGTGCATCCACAGATATTATCTATCAAAATTGCGGTATATAAAGTATTACAATTTTTTCTAAAAAAAATATATTTTTTTATATTGGTGTCATTTCTTTTACATCAGAGATAAGTTCTTGTACATCAAAAGGTTTTGAAATATAGTCATGGATATATGGTTCCAAACCTCTCATTTTCTCATGGTCGCTACTGCCTTTAGCGGTGACTATCAAAATAGTTACGTTTTTAGCGAATCCTTCATCCACGATTTTTTTAATGGTGTCCCATCCATCCATAAAAGGCATCATGATATCCATTAAGATGACTCCTTCAAAACCACTCTCAACTTCTTTAATACAATCTTTTCCGCTATCAACTGTAAAAACTTCATAACCTTCTTTTTCAAAGATATTTCTAATTGTAATTAAAATATCAGGATCATCATCAACAATCATTAATTTCTTATCAGAAATGTTCTGCCTCATCTTTTTAATCCTTCTCCTCAAGAAGCACCATCCTATGATATACTTTGTCTAGCTTAATATAAATATTTAACGTGTTAAAATAACATTATGCCAAAAAAATTTTGAAAAAAAGATTTACCCAGTCTTTTTGTACAATATATTGCTTAACCTACCTATTTCTTCAGGGTTTAACTTCTCAACTCTCCTATCTAAAAAAGGAACCTCGTTAAAATCTTCAATGTTATAACAGTTTTTTAGAGTAGTTCTAATCTTTTTTCGACGATGATTAAACAAGTTAAGAGTCAATTCAAAATAAAAATCTTCATCTACAACATAGAAAGGCGGTTTATCATGAGGAACCATCTTTACCACAGCAGAATCAACTCTGGGCTCCGGTTTAAAACACTTCTTAGATATATAATCAACAATTTCACAAGAAGCATGATAATAAATATTAACGGTGAGACGAGAATAATGTTTACTACCTGGTTTAGCAACCATTCGTTCAGCAAACTCTTTTTGATATATCAAAACAGCTAAATCAAAAGGATACTCCAAAAATTTAAAAGTAATTGGAGATGAAATCTGAAATGGAAGATTAGAAACAATTTTGTTAAAAAAGGGTAGATCATCTAAATCAATTTTAAGAATATCTTTGTTGATCAACAAAACATTTTCTGGTAGAGTGGACTTCAATTCCTCATATAAGTTTTCATCGATTTCTACTGCTACAACTTTTTTTGCTTTTTCAGCTAACAAACAAGTTAAAACACCCTTTCCAGGACCAATCTCTAAAACAACATCCTCTTTGTCAACATCGGCAAACTCTACTTCTCGCTCAGCAACTCTTCTATCAACCAAAAAATTTTGACCAAGCTTTCTAACCATAAAATCAATCAAAAAAGTTTAATGATGTGATCGAGAAACCGGTGGTCGAGTAAACATACGATATTTTTCATCAGAATTGGTAAGCTCTTCTTCAATACGTTTAGCTATAAGTTTATCTGGAGCTCTAAGGAAATCAATGCGGTCACACATCTCTTCAAAACTCTCAAATGGTTTTTTCTTTCTTTCCTCTAATATTTCACGCATCATTTTTTTTCCAAGACCTGGCAACAGTTCCAAAACGTGAAAACGTGTAGAAATTGCAGGAGCTTCATTGAAAAATTTCACAAATCGTTTCTCGTTATCCTTAACTATATCCTGAATAATGTAAGGTAATTCTCCATGGGCAGCAGAAGTCAGATCGTTGTAGTTAACTCGTCCTTTGATCTTAGAAACTTTTTCTCTTTTATCAGAGTTTTTCCCAACATAGATTCTCTCACCAACTGTGATATCTTTGTTTTTCTTCGGAACTACTTCTAGAAGAGTAAATTGATCTTCACCTATACCATAAAGCACTGGTTGACGTTTATATGGGGGCAAATCTCCTCTCCCTTTAGGCAAATAATCTAAAACGTATACATAATCTTCCACTTCTCAAAAACCCCCTCTTCTCCCAAATAAAGGATTCTATTTTTTTCTATTCTGAATAATATTTTTTTACTATATCTAATATTTTTTTAACATCGCCTTCTTTTAAACTAACTTTTTCTTTAGCAAATATAGCCTGCACCTCTTCTTCAGTCTGAGGTAACAAATCAGCAATTCTATATGCATGACTTTCTTCAATAAAATCATTTTCTTCCAGTTCTTTAATCAACTCATTTGTATCTTTAATAGATAATCTCCCAAATTTTTGAGCATGCTCAAGAGCTATCTTCTGTTCATATAGAAGTTCCTCTCTCTCTTTACTAAGTTTAGAAAGAAGATTCTTAACTTCTGCTATAGAAACAGGTTTTATCTCTTTTTCATCTAAAGTCAACTCTAGTCCACTCTCCTTAGATGTTCAGGTCTCACCAACAAGGTTTTATTCTTTTTACCGTCTTTAATCTCTAATAGATAAGCATCTCCTTGTTTACCCTTTATTTTACCGGTTCTACCTTGAAAACGAATATGAGGCATACCTTTGTGGACTGATGGATCTATAACTACACTAGCTGATTCTCCTTTCTCAAACTGTTGTAACGCTCTTGTAATCGAGGAAACTCCTTTTTTCCTTGGTTTTTTTCTAAGGATTTTACGACTTTTACTTCTCAAACCTTTCGATCGTTTAACCATTTTTTATTCACCTTTAACTTCCATGACATCTAACTGTATGACTTTACATAGGCTATCAACCAACTCGCTTATGTTTGGTTTAGTACGCCCTTCGTCACCAGATACCAGTTCTTTAACATAAGTACCAGATTCTGTTTCTATATCAAGTACAGCTATATTATCTTCTAATGATTCTATTTCACAGTTATATATCTGACGATGTCTAACCTTATCGGCTCTGCGATGAGCCACTCTTGATGGAGTACGTTGTTTTACAGTTCTACCCCCTAAACATTGGACTGCCTTTTTAAGTTTTTCGCTATTAATTGGATTTTCAGCTTTTAAATATACTCTGTATTTTTTTCTAAATCTTGCCTCTTTTAATCTAACTTTTTCATCTTTTTCGCAGAATTTGAGGTTACATACCTCTACTTTTCCGTTGCAATAATCATTAATCTTCTTTTCCATCTCTTCCAAATCAATAGCTCTCTTTTTAGGATTCTTTACCTCTACCACAAACGGTCTACCATTCCCCAGCATTAAAGCATCGATATCTTCACGGCCGCTACCATGAAAAGATATACTCTCTCCTTTGGTTTTCTCTTTAAGTTTTTCACTTATTAACTCTTCAACGCTTTCGTTATAGTTTTTACCAGTGAAATTACATTTTTTGCATCCTTTTCCATGACAGGTTCTACAATACCATTTTGTCTGAGGGATACCTCTCTTCAACTTTTTATATCGTCCATAAATGAAAAGTGGTTTAATTTGGAAGTTAACAACATAGAAAGCTGTGTCTATCACTGCTGTTATATCAGGATTTTTAAAATCTACATCTTTTTTTAGATTTTCAGCGACTCTCTTACCTACCTCTCTGTTTATCTCTCTTTTCAATGGTTCTGAATATTCAGATTTAGAGTAAGATGTTACCTTTTCTTCAGCTTCCTCAATGTCTTCATCTATAATGCTTCCTATCAAAAAAGTTTCAAATTCATATTTTTCCAAATATTTCAAAACTAGATCAACTAAATCATTTATTTCTCCGCACAAACCTGAACAAAGATCACATTCATCATAAATAACAGCGTTATATTCTGTTAATTTTTTAAGGACTTTTTCTCCTCGTTCTTCATTGGTCATATCATATCCTTTTTTGGCGAATAATCTACCTAGGCAACATTTACATAGATTAAACTTTTCTAAGGTGTTTTTAGCGATCGATATTATCTCTTCTACTTGAAATTCTTCAGTCATGTTCAGAGAAACAGAAAATCGAAACTATATTTTAAACCATTGGAAAATATTATAATTTATATGCCTATTTGAGATAAAGCGTATAATAAAAAAATATCAGTATTATAAAGAGGATTACCGGGACAAACCAATAGGATTGATTCACGCCGAGTGTATAAGCCAGCGTTAAGATGAAGATTTTTACGGTGAATAAAGTTAAAACATCTTTATATTTCATTAGCGATCAACTCAATGGTAGCATAGTTTTTTGTTTAAATTTTTCTATTTTAGCAACTTTTTTAATAGTTAACACTATTCACCCATAAAAAAAAGTATATTTTGGGAGGCAAAAGAGTCATGGTAGAAGTATCACCTTTTAAAGGCATAACGTACAACAAAGAGAAAATAGAAGATTTAGACAAAGTAATGTGTCCACCATATGACATTATACCATCTGAAATGCAAGATGACCTCTACGAAAAACATCTTTACAATTTTGTAAGACTTATCCTTGGTAAACAAAAACCTGGTGACAATGAACAAGATAATCGTTATACTCGAGCAAAAAAACATTTTGAAGAATGGATAAAAGAGTCGATATTGGTTGAATCTGATAAACCCGCTGTTTTTCCATATAAAATAAATTATGAGCTAGATGGCAAAAAGAAAACCATGAACAGTTTTTTTATCTTGTTAAAACTTGATAGAAACTATGAGAAAGTTAGAGCTCATGAAAAAACTCTTTCTGGGCCTAAAAAAGATCGTTTGAATTTGATGCGATCTTGTCATGCAAATCTCGAACCTATACAACTTCTTTATATAGACGAAGAAGATAAAATCCGTGAAAGGATAGACGAAAAAATTGATGACTCCTTTATTGGCGTAAAAGGCTACGATGGCTTTAACCATAAAATATGGAAACTGGAAGATGAAGATTTGATTTCATGGATTGAAGAAAAGTTGAACGATGAAATTTTGTTTATAGCCGATGGACACCACCGTTATCAAACTGCTATAAATTACGCTGATGAAGTACGGGAGAAAACTGGTAATACTGATCCTGATGCATCTTTCAACTACCGTATGGTTATACTCGTCAACATGTTTGATGAAGGATTATCTATCCTTCCAACTCATCGTCTGATAAAAAAAGCTGATGTAGATGTTGAAGGTTTAGTACAAGATCTTGAAAAATATTTTACTGTTGAAAAGAAAACCATTGATAGTGGTAATCCTGAAGAAAAGAGTCAAGAAGTTATGAAAGATATTGAGACAAAGGATGAACATAAGTTTGCTATTTATCTTAAAGATAAATATTATGTGCTTACTTTAAAAGATGAAGACATTATGGATAATTTTGCGGAAGATCGGTCTAAAACTTGGAGGACTCTTGATGTATCAATCCTTCATAAGATTGTTATTGAAAACATGATGGGTATTGATAGTAACAACTTAGAGGACCATGTGAGTTATACTAGAGAGGACGAGAGAGCAGTGAAAATGGTTGATAATGGTGAATTTGATTTTTCGATATTTATGAATCCTACGAAGATTGAGGAGTTGAAGAAGGTGGCTGATGCTGGTGAACATATGCCTCAGAAATCGACTTATTTCTTGCCGAAGATGCTGTCTGGGCTTGTCGCTTACAAAATGTAGTTTTTCTCTTTTTATTTTTTTGTTTTTGACATTTTGGCATTTTTTCTAGAAAAATATTTATACTATCAATGACAAATAATAACATGACATAGTTTATCTATGTCAAGGCTCTTCTTTTTTTAGAAGAGGTGAATAAATAAAAATGTGTAAAAAAGGTAGAAACATCAAGATCGAAAAAAACGGAAAGGTGGTGCACAAGTAAAAATGCCTGCAATTGCCTATGCAATCCTAGGTTTTGTAGGCGGTTTTTTAGTAATGGCCATAATAAAATTATACAAATATGCATTCGAGGTATGGAAAAAAGGTTTAAACTAAAAAAATAAAAAAAAATAGAGAGATAGTTATTGTCTTTTTTATTTGTTCATCTTTGGGACTACTTTTTCTATTTCTTCGGTTTTTCCAGCATCCCAAATAGCTCTTATTGCTAGAAGACCTGCTGCTGGTGCTACAAAAACTGCAAGCATTCCTGCTATCCAGCCAAAGTATGGTCCAACTACTTCTAAGTTGTTAAACCATGGACTTGTTGCACCTATTCCAACTAGCATCAAGGCAGCTATCAAAAATGTTGGTACACGATCTCTATCTATGTTTCCTACAGCTAAGAACGACAATGCTCCTACTACGAAACCTAGAACGGCTAAAATAGTCGTTATTTCAGCTGTGTATTCTGCTAGTAATGTTTCGTTGAAAGCATATATTATCCCTACAATCACTGCCACTAGTACACCGATTAGAAATAGCCAGCTTCCTATTTTTCTCATTAATTCTTCCATTCTCATCCCTCCTTTTTTTATGTAATCCAATTAAATAGATATATTTAAATTTTTAGTGCAAAAGATAGTGTAGGTGAATCTGTAGGTGTAGCAAACAGATATTCCGCCTGCTATAGCTGGTAGATGTATCAACTTTTTTTGTAATTCTCTCAAGATAGACGTTTTTCCATTTTGACTGTCTTATAGCACATCTTTTTATATTATAGCCTACAAAGATTTATCTGAAATAAAAATACAAAGTGGAGGGGGGTAAGAGAATTATTTTTGCATTCACCTCTTCTTGCATCAATAAAAAACCCCTCTTCAGCCCCTTTTTTTTATTAAAAAAGTTTATATCAAAAATTTATATTATATATCATTATTTGATAATCTATGAAAACAATAATGGTTGTAGACGACGAAGTTGAAACACAGGAAAAAGTAAAAGATTTTCTGAGAGATTATAACCTAAATGTGGTAACTGCTTCTGATAGCCGTAAAGCTTTAGAGCTCATGGATAAAAAAGAAAATGAGTATGGCCTTTTGTTGGTAGACACTCCTTTTCCAGGTAGCAGCGATAGATCAGCATTTATATCTATGAAACCTGACTCAAATATTTCCAGTGTTATTGGAAAGGAAGAAGATTTCTTAGAGAAACCTTTTACTAAACAACAATTGTTAGACTTTGTAAAAAGTAAAATGTTTGATTAAATAATCTCCTTTAGTTTCTTAAAATCCTCTAAAAACATTGTTTTTTTATTAGGATCATATGTGGCAGCAGCTGGATGATACACAGGCATAATCTTAAAGGTTCCACCTAAACCCTCTATCTGAAAAGTTTCACCATGTGTTTTACTGATTTTTTCAAAATCTAAATTGAATTTATCAAATATATACCTGGTAGCAAAATTTCCAAGGGTTACAATGATTTTTGGGTTAATTAAAGAAAGTTGTTTATCAAGATAAGGAGTACATACCTTTATTTCGCTTTTCAACGGATTTCTATTTCTTGGGGGTCGACATTTCACTATATTTGTAATGTAGACTTTTTTTCTATCCAATGAAATAGAGTCTAACAGCTCATCTAATATTTTACCTGCTCTACCCACAAAAGGTAATCCTTTTTTATCTTCCCTGTGGCCTGGTGCTTCACCTATAAACAAAATTTTGGTTTCATAGTCGCCATCTCCTGGGACAGCATTGGTTCGACTTTTCCAGAGGGGGCATTTTCTACATTTTTTTATCTGATTGGAAATTTCATCTATCTTCTCTTTTTTAGACATAATTTCTACAACCGGAATACGGTTCCATGTTTATATTTATTAACTTATTTTTGAAAATTGAGTTAGAGTTAAAGAATCGGTTGAAATTCTGTATATGTATTTTTTTGTTTAAAAAAAGAGAATATAATTCGACAATTGTACATATAAAAACGATATTAATGTAAAAGTTTTTTATTACAGGAGATATTTACAGTTATTTGAAAATATAAAAAATGTTTAAATGTTTGACTTTGTTTACAGTCGGAGGGAATTTAAGATATGAGTAAATTTGAAGAACTTGATAATAAGATTAGAACTCTTAAGGGTGCACGAGATATTCTTGAAGAGGAATATAAAGATACAGATTTTCATAAGGAAAGGGAGTCTCATCCTCAGTCCAAAGTACCGCCAAAACCTGAAGATGAAGATGTTTATAAACTTTTAACTGCGATCCAACAGCTTGAGGAACACATAAAAAAACTTCAGGATGATCAATTCAAAATTTTGAAACAACAAGAGGAAGCTGAAGAATAAAAGAAATTTTATAGATTTTTTCTTATCCCAAACAGGGATTTAATTAAAACAATTATTGGTATTATTTCTAGTCTACCGATCCACATGTTGAATATGAGTACAATTTTTGATGTATCAGGCATATTTATATTGGTTATACCTGTTGTTAAACCAACGTTTCCCTGTGCTGAACATACTTCAAATATTACGCTACCTAGTTTTGCATCTTGATGTAAAGTAGAAAGTAAAACTATTGCAACTGAAAGAATTATAACCCACATAAAAGAGATTATAGCAGATTCATTGATTAAATCCATAGCGTCGTCTTTAGAAAGTGATTTATCACCAAGTTTATGAACAAAAACCCTTCGAGGGGTGGAGATAGCTCTTTTTATCCTCCATTCTACTCCTTTTGAAAGAAGTATAGAACGAAATAGTTTTATTCCACCGGCTGTGGATCCTGCAGCTCCTCCTATAATCATAGCGAAAGCCATAATTAATTTGGCAGATTCTGTCCAACTATCAATGCTAATAACGGAACTGAAACCTGTACATGTTATAGCTGAAACAAACTGAAAACCTGATTCTTTGAGAGCCCCAAGAAAGTTTCCAGAAAATGCTAAGCTTCCATTATAAAAGTTTAAAACTGTTAAAGAAATCACACCTAACGTGATTAATACAAGCATTGCTTTAAGTTGAGCATCTGATAAAAATTTCTTGATTTTTCCTTTAAGAAGATTGTAATGAGCCGTAAAAGCAATTGCTCCAAATATCATAGAGATGGTTACTACAATTTGAGTTATAGTGTTATATCCTGCTATGCTATCATCTGTAACTGAGAAACCACCAGTAGCTAAACCAGTCATACCATGGTTGATAGATTCCCATATACTCATACCATCAGAGGTGAGAAAACCAACTATTATTAGAGCTACTATAACTAAAATCGAGTATAATAGAAATATCCACCAGATTGTTCTAACAGTTGAAATAATAGAAGGATGCGTTTTTTGTTCTCTTGCTTCACCTTTATACAAAACAAATGAACCTGTACCTGGACGAGCGAGAATAGACAAAGTCAAAACAATTACTCCTACACCGCCTACCCATTGGATTAAAGAACGCCAGAATTGTAAAGTATATGGTAATGCCGCTTCGTTATCCACCATGGTTAAACCGGTACCTGTCCATCCTGACATAGACTCAAAGAAAGCAGATAGGGGGCTCATAGTAGCGCTACCATTATAAGGGATCATATAGAATGGTATGCTACTAATCAGAGAAATAAAAAACCAGCTAAGTGCAGCTGTAACCATAGCGCTTTTAAAGTTAGGCGGATCTGCTTTTCTAAAAACGTAATATAGTGGTATACCTGTTAAAAAGAAAATACCTGAAGTAATCAAGAGGGGGGTGATACCATCAACAGCTGTTGTATGATATTCTCCAAAACGTAGAGGGGCAACTAAAGCAATAAGGCTGACGAAGCCTATCATAATGAAAATACCGCCTAGGCCCCGAAAAACGCTTTTAATATCACTCATCTCTCCAAAAAACCACCAAATATATCTTTTTTTGATAAATAAACTAAGATATACTTATAATTTTACTGATTTTTTCTTTTGATTTCTTTAACCCTGTTTTCTAATTCTTCTTTTAGCTCTTCAGAAATATTTCTTCCAGTAAAAGCATCTGCTTTTGCAGCGATAGCTATTTTATTAGCTAAAACCCGAGCTATTTTGCCTCTCACCTGTTTATGGGCTTGATTTATGTAGGAAGTCTGGAAGATCACTCCATGTTTAGGTGGTTTACCTCCCTTCTTTTTGAATCTAAACAATGCTTTCTCAGCTCCTAAAACTTGTATAGTGGAAGCAGGCATAGATGCAAGTTTTTTCAAACTGCCAGCCTGTGACAATAAACGACCGGCAACTAAAGCACCAGCTAAATCGGATATATTTGGAGCTAACACTTTCATATCTTCTTTAATTTGATCTTCTAATTGTTCTTTTTCTTGGTTGACAACTGAAAAAGTTTTCTCAACAGGTTTCATTTTATTTGTATCACCTGAGACATTAGACCAACTATCCAATCTTTCAGATAGTAAGTTGGAGATGTGAAGTAGATCATCCAAGGCATCCATCATCTGTACCACTTGTAAATCTTCAGCATGTAATTGTTCCTCTACTTTCTCCTTTGTTGAATCAAGGATAGCTTTTTGAAGTAAATTCTGTGAAAAATCAAAATCTTCGGGTTCAAGAGTGATTCTTTTGAAGAAAGCGTTATGAGGTTCGTAGATTCCCATGTTTTGAAGTCTTTTTTCAGAAACAAATACGTTATCCCTCTTTTTTAAAATATTTTTTTCTTCTTCAAGCACTTCACCCTTATCTATCAGATCAAGTCTTTTTTTGATTTCAGATAGTTTTTTTGAAGGAAGCTTTTTCTTTTTTAGATTACCTTTTTCGTCGAATAGGAAGGTTCCAAACCATTTTGTAATTAGATACATGAGTTATTCAACCATTTGAGTGAGTAAGAGGAAACAACCAACTTAAAAAAACTTTTTCCTTTTATACTTTTGTATATGGAAAAATTAATTTAAATAGTAGTTGCTTGTTTAGAATCTACGGTGTTAAATCTGATAGATATATCCACCAAAATCAGCGATTTAGAACTTGAAAACCCTACTATTCTTGCTTCAGGTTTAATGGATGAAGATGCAGAAAGCATGAAAAGAATACTCAGATCTGGAGCAGCTGCAGTAGTAACAAAATCGATAGGGTTAGAGCCAAATGAAGGTTATCCTAATCCTACAGCGATAGAGTTAGAACATGGGATTTTAAACGCTATGGGTTTACCCAATCCAGGTATAGAAAAATTTAAAGATGAAATAAAAAAACTTTCTTCTCTTGATGTAACTGTTATAGGTAGCATATATGGTTCAAACGCTGAAGAATTCAGAGAAATTGCTGAAAAAATGCAACAATCTGGAGCAAAAGCAATAGAGTTGAATCTTAGTTGTCCTCATGCCAAAAAATGTGGACTAGAAGTAGGATCTGATCCTAAAATTGTAGAGAATATATGTACCAAAACTAAGAAATCAGTTGACATTCCTGTTTTTGCAAAAATTTCTCCTAATCTAAATAATGTTGTTGAAATAGCCGAAGCAGCCGAAGAGGGAGAGGTTGATGCAATAGTAGCTATAAACACAGTTAAAGCTATGAAGATAAACCTAGAATTCCAAAAACCAGTTTTATATAACAAGATAGGGGGCTACTCTGGAGGAGGAGTTAAACCTATAGGTGTTAGATGTGTATATGAAATTTTTAAAAATGTAGATATACCAGTCATAGGATGTGGAGGAGTACTCAACGGTTTAGATGCATTAGAATATTTTATGGCTGGAGCCTCAGCAGTAGAAATAGGCTCTGGAATATACTACCGGGATCTAGAAATTTTTAAAGAGATTTGTAAAGAAATAAAAGGATGGATGAAAAAAAACGATTTTCAAACTCTTACAGAAATCATAGGGAGTGCTCATAAATGAATACACCAACAGCTACTGAAATCCTGAAAACAAAAAAAGAGAATAAAAACGTAAAAACATTAACATTTCGTCATCCAGATAAGGTAAAACCAGGGCAGTTTTACATGATCTGGCTTCCAGAGGTAGATGAAATACCTATGAGTGTATCAGACATCTCTGAAGATACCCGAGATATAACTTTTAAAAAAGTAGGAGATGCCACCAAACAATTATTTGATATAGAACCTGGAGATAAAATTGGAGTAAGAGGCCCTTTCGGTAACGGTTTTGAAATAAACGATAACCCCCTGGTGATAGTTGGAGGGGGAACAGGTGTCGCCATGATTTATCCTGCAGCCGTAGAGGCTTTAGAAAAAGGGATAGAAACAACAGTTATAGCAGGTTTTAAAAATAAAGATGAAGTTTTTTTTGAAGAAAAGCTGAACGATATAGAAGCAGAGACATATATTACCACCGATGACGGATCAAAAGGACTGAAAGGTTTCGCTACCGAAACAGCTGAAAGAGAGATAAAAAAACAGGACTATAATCTAATTCTTACTTGTGGCCCCGAAAAAATGATGCATAGGATGCTACAAGTTTCAAAACAAAAAAATATACCAATGCAGGCGTCATTGGAAAGATATATGAAATGTAGCATTGGTATCTGCGGTCAATGTTGTATTGGACCCGGTTTAAGAGTATGTAAAGATGGACCTATCTTCACAGATAAAACATTAGATGAAATAGAAGAATTTGGAAGATATAAACGTGACGCAGCTGGGCGAAAAATAAAAATATGAATTTTTACAAAAAAATTTGTTAAAAAAAGGTGAGAAGATGAGTGTACATTATGATGAAATAAATATTAAGACTAAAGGCGAAGTAGATATCATAGATTTAACAGAACAAGTTCAAAAGATAGTGGATAAATCTAAAATAAAGGAAGGAATTGCAACTGTTTTTAATCCTGGTTCAACAGGTAGTATCACCACTATAGAGTATGAACCTGGTCTAAAGAAGGATATACCTCGGATACTTCAAGAAATTGCTCCGAAAGGTGTACATTATGATCATCAGGAGACATGGCATGATGATAACGGTCATTCCCATGTAAGAGCTAGCTTAATTGGCCCGAGTCTTACTGTACCTATCAGGAATGGAGAGGTAGTTCATGGCACTTGGCAGCAGATAGTTTTTATGGAATTTGATACAAAAAGTAGAAAAAGGGATATAGTAGTACAAATAATTGGGGAATAAAAAAGCTCTATACGTTTTTTTTACCATTTATTGTAATGTACTCTACTTTCGTCAAAACGGTTGACTCTACGATGTTTTTCATCGGGATACCCAAGTGAAACTAAAGCAAAAGGAACTACATGATCCGGCAGTTCTACTATTTCTTTAATCATGTTAACTCGTTCAGCTCTAGGATAAATACCTATCCAACAGCTACCTATACCTAACCCATGGGCAGCTATCAGAATGTTTTCTGTAGCTGCAGAGCAATTTATCATCCAGTAGTTTTCAGTTTTTTCTCTTTTTAGATCACCACATACAAGAATTGCTTTATCTGCTTGTTTAAGCATATCGGCATGTGGATGAGAAACTGCGATTTTTTTAAGATACTGCTTTTCATCTAGGACTACAAAACACCATGTTTGCTCATTTTTTGCAGATGGAGCATTCATAGCGGCTTCTAAAAGAGTGTTGATTTTATCTTTAGGAATTGATCTATCGGAATATTTTCTTATACTACGTCTATTTAAAACAGCTTCTAAAGCATCCATAATATTTCCTCTATTATTTTTTTTTTATTTAAATTCAAATTTAATGTAGCCTGCTCTGTCTCCACCATAAACAAGGTCAATGTTTTTCTTCAAAGATACAGCCTCTATAGATAACACCATTTTTTTAAAATCAGAGAACTGTATGTTTTCTTCTGTAAAACTTATTGTTTTTTTATTCCAGAAAGATTCGAAATAGTTAAACGTTTCCTCTAAGAATAACAATTCTTTTCCATTGGAATCATATAATTTTATATCGACATTTTTCAGCCATTCTGTATGTTTTTTATCAAAACTTAGCTGGATCTGCATTCTACTTTTAGAAATGTCTACAGTTTCATCTAAAGTATATTCTATCTTAAAGTTAGACTTTATCCCTTTATTTTTTATTGTTTCAGAGTTTAAAGATGGTTTTTGAAACTTTAAACTGTTTTTTTCTGTTAGATAAAACTTGAATTCTTTAGGATAAAGCTTGATGTGATGGGAGAAAGATTCTGAAAAACCATCATTGTCTACAACTTGTAAAACCACTGTATATATCAAGGGGTAATCCACATCAAAATTGTTTGTATGATGATATGTATGAGAGATTTTTTCTTTCCCTTCAATTATTGTGTCATCTCCAAGATTCCACTGATAGTTAACTATTTTTCCTCCTTCATCAAACGATGAAGATGCATCAAATACTACTTTTTCTCCAAAAAAAGCTTTTTCAGGAGCATCTAAAACCACATGTGGAACATTTCCATAGTTACTTTTAGCGTTTATATCCCCATCAACTTTATCGCTACTTTTGTTTATACAACCTGAAAATAACGACAAAGAGATCGTTAATATTAGTGTTAAAACTATGATTTTTCTATCCAATCCTTAAATATACCCCATTTTTGTTTTAAAAGAGATAATAGTGTTATTTTAATGTTGCCTTTACACAGATGTTATTATTTATCGTAACAATTTCTAATCCTGTTTTCACCTTTAATATTTGTAATAAAATCGTATACTGTTCTAGGTACAAGATGTCTCCATTTTTCCTTGTTAATAATCTTCTTTCTTATTTCTTCACCTGATAATCTGTCGCGATTGTACATTTTCGTTCCCTCAACAGTATAGCTTTTCTCTTCGAATAATTTTCTTGTAAGATCACTGTTTGTAACAACAATATGAAATCTTGGGGTTATAGATGATGCATAGTCCACCCATTCAGAGAGATTGTGGATATCAGGTATCAAACATATCTCAAAGTTGTTGATGTCATTCTCCATGAGTGTTTTTTCTATCATATTTTTTCGTTCTTCTGCTGTGAATGGATTCTCTTGGGTATGGGAGTATTGAGACGATCCGATACCTATTATTATTTTATTGTATTCCTTAGAAATTTTTTTGAGAACTTTAAGATGTCCTTTATGGAATGGTTGGAATCGACCTATAAATAAAGCATTCATATTGTAATATGAAACTACTATCTGTTTTATGAATTTTTTTAAAAAACTGTTCTATCATTTTTTAACTAACAAAAACTATTTTGCAAATAAATGTGGCGTCATACTAAATATAGGATAATCATTAACTCTATCTTTATAAGAAAGTAAAACTTAATATACGTCATTAGAAAGATTTAAGTTGGATCTAGTTTGGCGTTAAGAAGAAAGAGAGGTGATATAGATGAAAAGGATTCTTCGAAGCCAAACCAGACCCTTCAATTAAATTTATCTATTTATTAGATTTAAATCAACTAAAGCAAGCATACATGTCGGATATTTAAAATTTTTGTCTGACTTTTAGTTGTTACCATGTAAAAATTTTTTTACTCTTTCTCGACCGTATCTTCTCCTAAGATATTCCACATATCTATCTTTATATTTATTTTTTAAATCATATCTCATAAAATTGTACACCGTTCCAGTATTAGTTTTTAATATAAAAAATATATAAAATTAGTGTGTCAAAAATACGTTTTGTAAAAATAACGAAAAAAAAAATTTATTTTAATCCATTAAATAAAGGAAAAGTTAGGCAAAAAAAATTTAGATTTTATGTATTTTTTGATTTTTTTTTGATTTATTCTTTCGTTGTAAGATATATTTCCATTGAAGAAACGTTTACGTCTTTTCCTTCTTCGTTTACTACTGTTTCTGTGTCGATTATTATATCTTTGATTTTTGCTTCAGTGACAAATCGGTTTCTTGTTATTTCAGCGGTGTCTACTGCTCTGCTGATAGCTCTTCCTCTTGCTTTGATAACTACTTCATCGGTTTCTTTGAATTGAGTTACCACTGCAAGTACGTAGCTCATCGCTGGTTTGTTTCCCACATAAATAACGTCTTCTTCAGGTGTTTGTTCTTCTTCCATAGTTTTTTTCCTCCAAAAAAATTTTTAGCCTCTAAAGTCTTTTATTGGTAATCTAGCTATCTTTTTGTTTGACCCACATTCAGGGCACTTAAAATATTTTCGTTTCTTTCCAGAATCATCTTTTTTTATCATGTAGTTATTATCTTTTTCATAACGTACGTAGATTCCTTTATTTATCTCTTGTTCCCATTCATGGTCACAATTTCTACAAAGTAATTTTACTAGATATGTCTCTTCTTCGTCTTCATCTTCTTTTTTCATAGTTAACCAGTTACCTCTTTAGAGTTGATCTATGTTAATCATCAGTCTCTTTTCTTTAAGCGATTAACATATCATCTAACTTATAAGATTTTCTGTTTTTCAGCGGTTTTCTTATGTATATCAAAGTCTTCCTGGCTATATAAAACCAATCTTACCAATTCAACATTTTTCTCAGCATTATTTTTTAACCAGTTAATTATAGTTTTTATTGCTATCTCAGCTGCTTCTTCGATAGGGTAACCAAATGCTCCTGTACTAATAGCTGGAAATGAAACACTTTTTATTCCTTTGTTGTTAGCTAAATCTAAGCTGTTTCTGTAACAAGAAGATAAATATTCCGAGTTATCCTCTTTCTTTTTAGAGTATATTGGCCCTACAGTATGTATAACATATTTTGAAGGTAGATTATAGGCTTTTGTTATCTTCGCTTCTCCAGTTTTACATCCACCAAGTTTTTTACATTCCTCCCAGAGTTTTTTTCCTGCTGTTTGATGTATCGCTCCAGCTACACCTCCACCTGGAGCCAGTTTTTTATTAGCAGCATTAACCACAGCGTCTGTATCTTGCTTGGTTATCTCGTCTCTAACTATCTCGAAAACAGCGTCATCAACATTTATTTTTATAATCTATATCAAACCTCCCCATATTTTGTCTTTTTTTGTAAAAAAAAAATAAATGATAAAAAAATGTTTTTTATTTTTCGGTTTTTCCTTTTCTGAAATCTTTTTCTGATTCCATCTCTTCTTCTGATTCTAAGTCTACCTTACCAGATACATTCAATGGTTTCATCTTTTTGAACTTTTTGACCAATGTACTCTTACCGGGTTCAGCAAAAGCATGTTCTACTACATCTGTAAGGGTTTCAACTGGGATGACCTCTACTTTATCTTTGTATTTATCTTCTATCATCACATCTTTGAGATTGGCTTTGGGGACTAAAACTTTCTTTATCCCTGCTTCGGCTGCTGCCTCGACTTTAGCTGTTGCTCCACCGATTGGTAGTACGGTTCCTCTTATACTTAACGAACCGGTCATAGCTATATCCTGTTTCACAGCTACGTTTTCCATAGCTGAAATAACCGAGGTGATAACAGACAGACTAGCGGAGTCGCCTTCTACTCCTTCATATGTACCTATAAACTGTATATGGATATCGTGATTAGAGATATCTTTACCCATATATTTTTTGATTATAGCAGAAATATTTAGAACGGATTCTTTAGCGATTTCACCTAGTTTACCTGTAGCTATAACTTTTCCTTCTGACTGTGAACCAGCAGGTGTTACCTCAGCGACAATAGGTAAAACAAGACCACTGAATTCACTCATTGATGGATCGGCTGAATGAACTGCTAAACCGTTCACAAGCCCTATCTCTTCACCTTCTGTTTTAAAAGAACGATATCCTTTACGTCTCTCTATAGCACGATCAACTACCTGTTGCTCTAAAGATTTAGCTGCTTTCTTTGCCTCTAAAACATGTTCTTTAGTTACTATTGAACTCCCTTGTTCAAAAGCTAAATCTCCAGCGGAACGAATCAATCCACCCAGTTCACGTAATCTCAAAGAAAGTTTGCCTTTACGACCAGCACGTCTCCTGTCCTCATGAATAATCTGAGCAACAGCCTCTTTATTTAAATGGGGGATTTTTCCGTCTTTATTAACTTCTTGTGCTACAAAACGGATTAGTTTCTCTCTATTGTCATGGTTGTCATCCATACTACTATTCAAATAAACTTCATAACCATAACCTCTGATACGAGATCGAAGAGCAGGATGCATACCTTTTAATGCATCAAGATTACCTGCTGAAACCAAAATAAAGTCACATGGAACTGGCTCAGTTTTAACCATTGCACCAAAACTACGTTCAGACTGTCCAGTTATCTGAAACTTTTTCTCCTGTAAAGCCGTTAAAAGATGTTGTTGAGAAGGTAAACTCAATGTATTGATCTCATCAATGTATAATACTCCTTTATGAGCACGATGTATTGCTCCCGCTTCTACAAGCTGATGAGGTGGTGTTTCAAGACCTGCAGATTGAAACGGATCATGACGTACATCTCCTAATAAAGCCCCTGAATGAGCGGCTGTAGCCTCTATAAAAGGAGGCATATCGTCTTTATCATGAGCAACCAGAATCTTTGGGACATTATGCATCTTATTTCCACGCATAAACGAGCCACGGGAAAAAATAAGAAATATCATAAAAGCAGCGATAAAACCAAAAAGAGCCCATTCTGGATGAGCATCATCAAAACTTCCACCAGTTAAAACTGGATAAAATGCTCCTATAACCGATAGAGCAATTATCATAACAGCAACCATGGTAACCATGCTACTCTGTTGTTCCTTCTTTTTTTTCTCCTGTTTCTTTTGTGTTTTAACAATATGTTTTGCTTTACCGCCAGGAACAACGCGGATTCTAGGAGTATTAGAATCTTCATTATTAGGATACGCAATGATATCTTCAAGTTCCTCTTTAGGAAGGAAAGAAGTCATCGCTCTAGCCACCATAGATTTACCTGTTCCAGGGTCACCAATAAGCATGACATGTCTTTTTTGTTCAGCTGCTTTTTTTACTACGTCTACAGATTTATCCTGCCCAATAACCTGATCAAGTAGAAGGTCAGGAATCTCTATATCTGCAGTGGTTTCAAAATCTTGATCTTTTATCCATTCATCTACAGGACCCAATTCTTCCGATTCTTCATCTTCTTTTTTTCCAGATCCTTGGTTATCCGCTATGATTTTGTCAACTAAGTCATGTAATTTTTTATTTCCCACAGTTCAACACTCTACAAAGAATTTTTTCATTTTTCTTTGAAACTATAACTTCTATATCAATCTTTTTCTTTAAAAAAACTTGTGTTTTACGAAGGTTTATAAACACAGAAACATTTTTGGAAGAAAAAGGGAGGAAAAAAATGGTTGAGAAAGAAGAAAATATAATGATACAATTAGGGAGCATGGCTTTTTTGGTTGGAATAGTAATATCGCTCCTTATAGGGTTATATCAAACCTACACTTTGGAGGTAGCTGATCTAAATCCATTCTTCGGTACAGACACAGGCGGAATAGTAGCTTGGCTGTTAGCTATTATTGGTGCTATTGTAGGTTTTATAACTATCTTTGGAAAAGGAACTGTAACTCGGGAAGAAGTACCTGGTTTTCTATCTGCAGGTATCGTCCTACTTGTGATGTACAGCGTATTTAGAGGGGTAACCTTGAAACCCTATCTTGGATCATTGCTACAAAGTATATCTTTCAGTTTGTCTCTATTTGTAGCACCAGCTGTTGCTATCCTAGCTATAAAAGCTATCTGGGATATAGGAAAAGATGTTTAAACAGAGTTAAATCAAAAAAAATCTTTTTTTTCTTTTTTTTTTAGAATAGATACCAGATTAAAAATGATAAAAAACCTATTATCATGAAAATAATCCATAATATAAAACCTATTTTGAAACGAACTAACCATTTTGCTTTTTTTTCTGCTGTGTCAAAAAAACGCCCCAGTATGGGGTCTTCCTCAATTTTACCCATATTTTTTTATTCTTCTTCCATTAATGCTTTTATTCGCTTACGTCTAAGGAAATCCTCTCTTTCTCTTTCTTCAAGCTGCATTTCTATATAGTTGCGAGTGTTTTCTAATTTAGGTATGAGATTGTTTTCTAACACATTTACTCTTCTCTTAGTTTTTTCTATCTCTCCAGCTAAGGCGTTGATTCCCCCTTCGAGATCAGCGAGTTCAATAAGTTTTGAAACTATTTCTTTGAAACGTTGTTGTGCTTTGTCGAACTCAGCGCAAGTATCCATAAAATCATACATCATTGATTTCTCTTTTTCTTCCTCTTTTTCGTAGATCATAGACGGTATTTTTACACCCATCACGTTTTCTGTCTCGAAATCTACCTTTCCAACAGCTTGCATTATATCCGCGATTTCTTCTACTCTGTGTTCACCCATGAGCATCTCTGTCTGTAGAAGTGATTGAAAGGCTTGATCGAATTTTTCATCTATCTCCTTTTTTAGCTCTTTTCTCTGATCAATTATTTTAAAAAATCTTTCTACAAGTGCATCTCTTTTTTCTTCAAGGAGTTCATGACCTTTATCAGCTAACTTTATTCTTTTACGTATCTGCAGTAGCTCCATCCGTGTAGGGTTTACACCTTCAATTCTTTCCTCCGCCATGATTTCTCAAACCTTCCTACTGTATTTCTATTCTTCTTCCTTCTCTGTCTCTTCTTTGGGTTTTTCTTCATCAGCCTCTATTTCTTTCCTAGTTTCATCTGTTTTTTCTTTTTCCTCTGATTCCTTGTCTTCACTTTTTTCTTTGTTTTTTCCTGAGTTTCTCTCTTCTGTTTTATCCTGAGGGTAATATTTTTTAATGTATTTGTCATCAATTTTTTTAAGTTCGTTTTTAGGTAGAATTGTAAACAGTTCCCATCCGAGATCTAATGTTTCTGCTATAGTTCTATCTTCGTTTTTACCTTGGGCGACAAATTTTTCTTCGAATTCATCTGCAAATTGTAAAAATTTTCGATCTCGTTCAGAAAGTGCTTCTTCACCAACAATAGCTACCAGATCCCGTAACTCGTTTCCTTCGGCATATGCAGCATAAAGCTGGTTGGCTACATCTGCATGGTCTTCACGTGTCCTTTTTTCCCCTATACCTCTATCCATCAGACGTGACAGACATGGTAAAACAGCTATAGGTGGATAGACACCTTTTTTGTTTAAACCTCTTTCAAGAACAATCTGCCCTTCGGTAATATAACCAGTTAAATCAGGTATAGGATGTGTGATGTCGTCATCTGGCATAGTAAGCATAGGTATCTGTGTGATGGTCCCTTTTTTGTCTTTAATACGCCCCGCTCTTTCATATATAGATGCAAGATCTGTATACATATAACCAGGGTATCCTCTACGCCCTGGGACTTCTTCACGGGCAGCTGCTATCTCCCGCAATGCTTCTGCATAGTTGGTTAGATCAGTTAGGATTACTAACACCTGCATGTTGAGATCAAAAGCTAAGTATTCAGCGCAGGTCAAAGCCATACGAGGTAGAAGAATCCGTTCAATAGTAGGGTCATCAGCCAGGTTGAGAAACATAACTGTTCGTTCTAAGGCTCCAGTGTTTTCAAAATCACGGATAAAAAGATTAGCCTCCTCAGCGGTTATACCCATAGCACAGAAAACCACAGCGAACTCTTCTTCTTCACCTAGTACCTCGGCTTGACGAGCTATCTGCGCTGCAAGCTGATTATGAGGTAAACCTGCACCAGAAAAAATAGGTAGTTTCTGACCTCTCACCAGGGTATTCAAACCATCAATCGTGGATACACCTGTTTGTATAAACTCACGTGGATATTCTCTAGAATAAGGATTTATCGGTGCACCATGTATATCCCGACGATCCTCAGGTATAATCGGTGGAGCATCATCAATAGGGTTACCTGTTCCATCAAAAACACGACCTAACATCTCCTCTGAGACACCAAGCTTCATAGTTTCCCCTATAAATCGAACAGAGGTTTGATCAGTCTCTAAACCTTTGGTTCCTTCAAATACCTGTACCACTGCTTTATCCAGAAAGGCCTCTAAAACTTGACCGGTTCTTTCTTCTCCATCTACAGTACGTATTTTCACAACTTCATCATAAGCTACATCTTTAACGTCTTCTACAATCATCAATGGACCAGATACCTCTGAAACCGTAGTATATTCAACGTTTTCACCCATAGTGTTATTGCACCTCCTGAACGAGGGAGTCGATTTCTTCATCTATTTTCTCTTCTATCTCTTTAAACTGATCCTTAAATTTTTCATTAGAAACAGTAGGCATACGAGACAACTCCCGCATAGATTTCATACTAACGATGTCATCTATATGTACATGTTTATCCACTGCATCCTTTATACGACCTGAAAACTTTAGAATTAGGCGTAGCATCTCATATTGTTTCTCACTTGGACAATATGTATCAACATCATGGAAGGCATTCTGCTGTAAGAAATCCTCACGGATTATACGTGCACTCTCCAAAGTAGCTCTTTCTTTAGGTGGCAGAGCATCTGGACCAACCAGTTTAACGATTTCCTGAAGATCAGATTCTTTTTGGAGAATAGCCATCGCTTTGTTTCTATATTCCATCCAGTTTTCTCCAACTTTTTCATGCCACCAATCACTTACTTCTTCAAAATGAAGAGAATAAGATTTCAGCCAATTAACAGATGGAAAATGTCTCTTGTTGGCTAAATCTGAATCAAGAGCCCAAAACACTTTAACAATCCTTAGGGTGTTTTGTGCAACTGGTTCTGAAAAATCTCCTCCAGGTGGAGAAACTGCACCCATAACTGAGACGCTTCCCTCTCTGTCTTCACTACTAAAAATACGGACACGTCCCGCTCTTTCATAGAACTCTGCGAGACGAGAAGCAAGATAAGCAGGATATCCTTCTTCACCAGGCATCTCCTCTAATCTACCAGAGATTTCACGCATAGCTTCAGCGAGTCGACTTGTACTATCAGCCATCAAAGCTACATCATATCCCATATCTCTATAATATTCGGCGATAGTGATACCTGTATAGACGCTGGCGTCTCGAGCGGCAACAGGCATATTAGAGGTATTAGCTATCAAAACAGTACGATTCATAAGAGGCTCACCGGAATGAGGATCCTCTAACTCAGGGAATTCACGTAAAACATCAGTCATTTCATTACCACGTTCACCACAACCAACATATACTACTACTTGTGCGTCGCTCCATTTAGCAAGTTGATGAAGGGAAACGGTTTTTCCCGTTCCAAAACCACCGGGTATAGCGGCGGTTCCACCTTTTGCAACTGGGAAAAAAGTGTCGATAACTCTTTGACCGGTTATTAATGGCATGGTGGGATCAAATTTTTCGGATATAGGGCGAGGTTTACGAACAGGCCATTTTTGCAGCATCTGGATTTTTCTTTCGCCATCTTCAGTTTCAACTGTAGCAATATCTTCCTCAACGGTGTATTCCCCTTCTTCAACTATGTCGGTTATTTTTCCTTCTACTCCATGTGGAATCATTATTTTATGTGTTATAATAGAGGTTTCTTCAACTTCTCCTATAATGCTACATGGTTTTACTTGTTCCCCTTCATTTATGGTGGGTTTGAAATGCCATTTTTTTTCGTGGTCTATGGCATCTGCTTCTACTCCTCGTGTTATAAAATCACCTGTTTTTTCGTCTATATCCGGCAGCGGTCTCTGTATTCCATCGTAGATGTTGGTAGCTAAACCTGGGCCTAATGTTACTGATAAGGGTTCACCGGTTGAGTATACTTTTTCACCGGGTTTTAATCCGCTTGTATCTTCATAAACCTGAATTATAGCATGATCTTGTTCTAATCTTATTATTTCTCCTATAAGGTGTTCGTCTCCTACTCTGACTACGTCACCCATTTTGGCTCCTCGCATTCCATCTGCTTCTACGACAGGGCCGGAGATTCTAACGATTTTACCTTGTTGTTTTTTTCTTTCCTTTACCATTTTTATTTTATTCCTCCAATAAATTAATCCTTAGTCATAAAAACTTTTTTTGATCATTCTTTTTTATCTATTCTTATCCCCACTGCTTTTTTAGTTAAATCAGATATAAAATCAACACGATCTTCCATCCATCCTTTTTTATCAGGAATTTCTACAACAACTGGTATATCATTTCTAAGTCTGTATTCTTTTAACTCTTTACCAAGTCTTTCTGCATATTTTTCGTTTATAAAGACGACTCCTGCATCTTCGTTATCTACAATTTCATAGAACGTTTTTTTAACGTTGTCTTCCTCGGGAACATATACTTTTTTTATTCCAGCTAGTTTTAAACCTATAGCGGTGTCTCTGTCACATAGACCAACTATGTTTTTCATGGACTCACCTCTGTCACAACATTGCTACTAACTGTATCTTTTGGAAATTGTTCAGCTACTCCTTTAGCAACTGCCTTTAGGTTACGTATCTCAAATTCTTTAGAAACAATGAATCTGATGGTGGGACCGATTGTGGTATAGTTGTCAGTAGAAATATCTTTAACGATTTGTAACAAAGTTCTATCAAGGGCCAAAGTCAAAGGCTGCACAGAATTTTTTTTGTTATATTCCTCTATACTATTTTTTAGTTCTTCATAAAAAATTGTACCTTCTAACTTAGATATTATCTGCGAAACGGAGTCTTGTTCCGCTAATTCTTTATATTTCCAGGAACGTATCTCTCGTCCCTCACCTATAAACATATTCTCAATGGTTTCCAAATCAAAATTGTTTTCTTTAGCTCTTAACACATTTTTAAGATTAATTATATCAATGTAATAGTCTACAAATCTTTTTTTTCCTTTTTCGCATTTGTATGGAACCATTGTTTTTCTCAGCAAATCCATCATTTGTTTATCCAATTCGACATCTATTTTTAAAAAATCTATATCTTCTTGTTCTATTGCATCCATTACTTCTTCTCTGAAATCGTGTCTCTTTAAAACCTCTGATATTTGTTCTTTGTCTTCAGCGTTTATCAGTCTTCGAAGTATCATCTCTGTCTCTTTTAACAAAGCTCTATCTAATATGTTTTCTTCAACAGATAAACCTCTGAGTTTTTGCTTCAAAGTTTTTTTTATCAAATAGAAATCATATTTTCTCATGTAGTTGTCAAAGAAACTCTGCATTTTTTTAGGGCTGTCTTTACGTATCATTTCAACTGTTTCCAAAAAATGTTGATCAAGTGATTCCTGTATCTGATAGCTGTTTTCTCCTTCTACATGGTAATCTTTAACGTTGTTGACGTTGTCTTTGAAACTGTTGAGATTTTTACTTTCAGCTAAACCATTAATTTTGTTGTCTTTTAACCAGGGGTTTCCTATCGCTTCTAATTTAGCATTTGGATAAACAAACTTTGAGTAGGCAGAGAATACTCTAGCGGCAAACGCTATCGATATGGTTGCAATAGCGGCTATTATAACCCAGATCCAGGGGTTCTCCAGAGTCAGAAAGTTTTCTAACATCTTTATCAAACTTTTTTATCACATCTTTTTTTTGTTAGGAAAAAAGTTTTTTACCGATTTTTACACGGAGTCTATCTTTGTCTCGTTGTAATATGTTTTCAAAAGTGTAGTCCAAAGTTAGTTTTCCATCAGCTGATTTAAGAATTATTCCTCCGATGGCATCAATCTTTTTTTCTACTTCTATGTCTTCTTGTTCAACGATTTTTTTGTCTACATCTCTGCTAATCCATGCTTTGGCGTTGTCATCAAGCTGTTTTTTTCCGTTTTCTATATAGCTTTTCACTATTTTTTTGTATTCTTCCTCAGTTAAATCAGCGAGTTTTTCTTTTGCTTTTTGGAAACATTGGTTTATAATTTCTTCTTTTGCATCCAGAATTTTTTTCTTGTTTTCCTGATTTGCCTTTGACTCGTTGATTCTCTCAATGTTTTTACTCTTCTTTTCTCCGTTGGATATTATCTGCTCTGCTTGTTTTTTTGCTTCATCTTTAGCTTTTTGTTTGATTTCTTCAGCTTGTTGTTCAGCATCGTTGATTATCTCCTGAGTTTTTCGCTGAGAATCTTTTTTGATTTTTTCTATTATTTTTTCGGCTGACATAGCTTTTTAACTCTTCAAATCTTTTTTTTGGTTTTTTTTATAATAGGTTTAAACCTGTCATCAACAGTATTCCAACTAACAAACCAAAGATAGCTATTGTTTCCGGCATAACTGTAAATATTATTCCTCTAGCGGCGACATCAGGGTTACGACCGAGTGCACTTATAGATGAAGACGCAACCATCCCTTGGTTTACACCAGATATACCTGTAGTTCCAACTACTACTCCTATTAAGACGGCGCCCATACCCATTAGGTAGGTTACGTTGGCTACTCCACCACCTAGGAAACCAGCACCCATCATTAAAAGGATCGCTGTTAGAAGACCATATACAGCCTGAGTCATAGGTAAAACTTGTAACACTAAACATTTCCCAAACAGCTCAGGTTTTTCTGCTGTAACAGCTACCGCAGATGTACCTGCTAGCCCTAGGCCTACAGCTGATGCAACTCCTGCTATACCCATCGCGATGACGCTACCTACTATCACTAGTGATTTGTTGTTCTCCTTTGCTGTTCCACCATCAGGTAATGCTGATTCGTTTCCCTCGTTTTGCGCTGCTGCTAATCCTGCAGCCATCATAAATACGACTGCAAAAACAGATGCTATTATTGCTGTTTTTCTAAAATTTTTCATACTTTTTTCTTCCTCCTATTTAACAAAATTTTTTTAGCTTGTTTTTTCCTCCTTTAAACGAGTATATTTTCTTTTTATTTTGAAAGGGGAAAACTCATGTCCTCCACCTTCATAAAACCTGTTAAAGAATTCTACATATTGAAGCCGTAGTGAATGAACACCTGCTCCAAGTGCCTGCAAACCTAGATTAATAAGATGAGCTATAACCAGAATTATAGGAAGTAATATTATCCCTACAACAGGAATCATATCTGAAAGCAAACCACCTACTTCGTTAAAAGCAAGCGCCATACCTGCTGTAGCTAAACCTAACGCAAGAAGACGTGCATAGGATAGCCAATCTCCTACATAGCCAGTAATGTCGAAAAAACCTACTGGACCTGAATCAACAATAAGTAGAATTAAACCAATTATAGTTAAAATGCCTCCAACATACATCAGTTCGGCTGACAGATCCCAGTTTAATATGGAGCTACCTATGAGTAAACCTCCACCTATCTGCATAGGTATCCAACAAACTCGTTCAGTAAACATTTTTTTGAAATCTCCACGTCTATAAGCCTGATATAAACCTAAAATGATTCCAAGATTCAGATGGACTATACCAAGTATCAAAGCAACTGATAGAATAGTAATTGGGCTATCCAAAGATCCTACTGGAAGAGATACACCCATGACTTCTACGTTGTAGAGAGCGTTGCCATCCAAAAAAAACTTTGATATCAGGTTACCAAAGAAGCTATTAGTTAAAAAACCTACGAAAGTAGTTGCTAACCCTAACCAGATGCCCATAAAAGACCAGTTTTTAATTGTTTCACTATATCTCCCAAGTTTGTAAAAACCAAGCAGAGATAAAAATAGAATGGTTAAACCATATCCTGCATCTCCAAGCATAAAACCAAAGAATAACACAAAAAATATACCCATAGGTATACTGGGATCAATTTCATCATATTTTGGAGTAGCAAACATACCTACTAAATCCTTGAAAGGTTTACCCCACCACGGGATATCAACATAAGTCGGTGGATCATCTGGATTAACTGAAGGTTCTTCGAAATCACTTACCAGGTTACCATCTGAAACAGCTGCTAACTCTTCTTCCAACTCCTCTGTTTTGTCTTCCACAACCCATCCCTTTAACATATATGTATAATCCGTTTTAGCAAAATTTTTTGATATCTCTTTCCTAACTTTCTCCAGCTGTATCTCTTCTCTCAAAGCCAATAGACCATCAAGAGTATCTTTCGAATATTTCTGTAGTTTAGAAACTATTTCTTTTTTTTCTTTTTTTAAATTTTTAATTTTCCCCTGATATCTTTTAAGGGTTCTATCAGGAGTTTCTGAAATTTCAGGTAGTTCAAATGTTTCTATATATTCTCTCACAATTTTTTCTATTTTATCTTTAACATTTTTATGACAAAGCAGAATCACTGCCCATTCCGCTTTTTTACCAGTACCAAACTGTTTACTAGATAGATATACATAATTTAAACCTTTGATTTCTTGAGATAAAGATTCAAAATTATCTGTTTTTCCAGCTACAGTAAAAAGATAGTTTGACTCTTTTAAATCAGTGAGCTTTAAATCAAAATCTTTTAAATATTTTAAAGTCTCAACAACCTCTCTATATTCCTCAATTTCTTCCTCGATTTCCTCTATTTTTTCGTTTCTAGACAGAATCTCTTGCTCTATATCACCTAGAAGACCTTCTGCGTAAGAGATAATTTCGTCCAAAGAACATCTTTCAATAGTTTTTATCTCTGGTAACTCAGGTTTCAACAAAGCTTTTATTCCTGATTTACTAGATTTAATTTTTTTGAGTATATCTATCAGTCGAGTAATTCTTAGTTCATAGTTGGCACATATACCTGCATCTGGATGTTGAGATGCCCCTTCAGCTTTTGAAAAAACTGTATCCTCTTCAGAGGTTATCTCTATTATCTCCATTAAACCTGTTTCATGGAGTCTTTTTATGGCATCTTCTACATAGTCTTGATGGATAATGATTGATGCTTTTTTCATTGAGGTTGGGAAAAGTATTTTCTTATTCCCCCTTCTTTATTTCTTCTACTATAAGTTCTGCTGCTTCATCGAGTTTACCTTTGGTTTTTTGTTTTAAATCTTCTACCTGTTGTTGTCCATTTTTCCTTATTTTTTCAGCTTTTTTTTCTGCTTTTCTCTCTGCCTTAGTTTTAAGTTCTTTGGTTTTTTTGTGTGCATCTTCCACTATTTTTTGTTTTTCTTCTTTAGATTCTTCTTCTGCCTTTTTCCTTATTTTTTCAGCTTTTTCTTCTGCTTTTTTTATAGATTGAATTGCTTGTTCCTCTGCATCTTTTATTTTTTTGAAATCTGATGAAACCATGTTTAGACCCCATTATTAGAAGGTTGTTTATTAGATTTTTTATCAATAATAAATGTATTGAAAAGGGAAATTTGGTGTTTATAGACCCCAGAATCTTTCATCGGTTTTTCTTTTGATTTCATATATTTTATCGAGCACATCTTTCTCATCAATCGTTAGCACATCCATTTGCTTAAGTTCTTTTGCGTCCCCAGATGGAAGATCGGTGTAGAGTATGTCGTTTCTTTTAATCTGACGTCCTACTGTTGCCCCATCTATGGAGATGGCTACTTCTTCTCCTTGTTTAGCTTCTTCCACAGGTTTGTTTTCTGATTGGATGCTTTTTATTCTTCCAACTGTTTTCCCGTCGTCTCTCATTAGTTTTACATCTGGTTGTAGTCTACCTGCTAAGATTCTTACTCCTATCACCGCGGGGTTGCTAACGCGGAATACATAATCTGGCAAAAATTTTATCATAGCAGGATGCACAAAATCTTTTCTTCTAGCTTCTTCTAACTCTTCTTTTTTCTTAGCTAACCATTCATCGTATTCTTCCATTATAGTGTAGATGACATCTTTGTTGAATATCTTGATATCTGTTTTAGATAGTTCCTCTTTTGCCTCAGGATGGATTTTTACGTTGAACGCAAAAATCACTTTGTTCAATGGTTCCTCGGTGGCATCAGCTTCAACTATATCTCTTTTTGATACATCTCCTATCTCTGCTTTACGTATCTTTATGTTTTTATCATGAGCTTCTTTGATTAATGCTTCTAAAGAACCAATTGTATCTGCTTTTATCAAAATTCCTTGTTCGTCGAGTTCTAAATCTATTTTAGATTGTTTTTTTACCTCATTTATAACTTTATCGAGATTATCTTTTACTACTCTTATTGGAGCTCCAGGGATGACATCTTCTAAATCTGGACAGTTTATTTTTATTCCCGATGCTGCATGTACTTCTTTAATGCTTTCAAAACGTTCTCGTGGATCCCGTATTTCATCTAAAGCTTTGGGTTTAAGCAAAGCTCTTATATGTCTAACTATAGGTTCGTGTTTGGTACCTATAACTATTTGATCTTCATCTCGAAGGACTCCGTTGTATATTATGGAGTCCATAGTGGTGCCTAAACCTACTTCTTCTTTGACTTCAAGAACTGTGCCTACTCCTGGACCAGTTTCTATATGTAGTTTATCTTCAAAGAAACGCTGGGCTAATCCTACTACCACCATCAGGAGTTCAGGTATTCCTTCACCTGTTTTAGCTGAAATAGGTATAATACCTATTGTTTTACGGAAATCAGAGATTTTATGATATAGATCAGCTTGGAAACCTTTGTCGTAGAGTTTACCTATCATATCATAAATGTTTTCATCGAAAATATTTCGGACCTTAGCGGGTTGACTCTCTACTCGTTTTTTACAGCTTTTATCTGTTTTTTTCCAGCCGGATATTTTATCTATTTTGTTAGCCGCTATAATGAAAGGCGTTTTGTATTGTTTTAAAATGTTTAAAGCCTCAAAAGTTTGGGGTTTAAAACCCTCTGTTACGTCTACAATTAAGATAGCTATATCTGCTAATGATCCTCCTCTAGATCGGAGGGTAGTAAAAGCATGATGGCCTGGTGTATCGATAAATAGTAATCCCGGGATAGAAAATTTTTTTTCTTCAAGAAGATCTCCGCAGACATTATAAATAGATTTAATAGGTACTTCTGTTGCACCTATATGTTGAGTTATAGCTCCTGACTCTCTAGATGCTACTGTTGAACCTCTTATGTAATCTAGAAGTGTGGTTTTACCATGATCTACATGACCTAACACGCTGACTATTGGCTGTCGAACATATTTTGATTTGTCGCCCATACTTTGCCACCCTGTCTCGTGTGTTAACAGAGAACCATATATAAAATATTTTGTCCACTAGGCGTTATATAAATAGAGAAACGTAAAAGAAAAAAGTGAAAAAAAGATTTTTTAATGTCTGTAAATGTTGGTTTCTCTTTTGCAGAAAACTATACTTCCTAAACGACTTTTTTTCTCTGCGTAATCATGGTTGGAGGTAAAAATAGTTCCATTATTGCCAATGATGGTATATTTCCATACATCCATGTTTTATCAATCCACCTTCTAAATTTGTTTGTTAAAAACGGTGGACTTGGTTCCATATTTTTAAAATAATGCTTTGGAGGTCATCGAAAGTATTCAATGGTACCCTGATTTCAAAACAATTTTTGTGATATGCTGGATTTTCATCCATATCTTTTAAATATATGTTCTTCATTGCACTCTTTTAACTATGGCTTTATGGCAAGGAAAATCTAAAAGAAGCAGAACTGGTAGAAGAATACGGTACCATCGTGGTAAAAGGAAATTTGAAATAGGACGAGAGCAGCATCGTACCACTGTTGGCCCTACTAATCTAAAACAGGTCAGAGCTAGAGGCAACAACAGAAAAACATGTGCTAAAACAGCTGATGTAGCATATGTAGTGGATCCAGAAGATAATAAAACTAAGAAAACTAAGATTTTATCTGTAGAGGAAAACGAAGCTAACATCCATTATGTGAGACGTAACATTCTAAACAAGGGAGCTATTATAAAAACTGAGATGGGAAAAGCCAGGGTGACCTCTCGACCAGGTCAAACTGGAACTGTTAACGGCGTGTTAATCTCAGAGAAGTAAATTTTTTCGTTTAATAAAAAAACCTAAATATTCATACTTCGTTTTTTTGATTTTTAAAAGTATTTATTAAGGGTAAAATAGATTTATAGAGTTGAGAAAGAGTATGGTGTCGAAAGATATTGATAAATATGTTGTTTGGCCTATCTACTTTGATAAAAACGTTTCTAGAAAATTAGGTAGAAAAGTTTCTAAAAAACAAGCAGTAGAAAATCCTAAAGCCGAAGATGTTGTTAAAGCTGCTAAAAAACTTGATTTACAACCTGTTTTAGAAAAAAACAAGAGATATCCTTCTCATCATTGGAAGAAAACAGGTAGAGTACTTGTAGAGAAAAAATGGGAAAAGAGTAAAACTTTAAAAAAGATTGCTAACCGGTTATAAGAAAGAAGATTATTTTTTTGGAGTTTTCAGCGTAAAGTTAAAAGTTGTTCCTTTGTTTGGGCCGTCGCTTTCTGCCCATATATGTCCTCCATGTTTTTCAACAATACGCTTACAGATGGGTAGACCTAGGCCGCTGCTGTCGAAATCATGTCGTGATTCATCGGTTTTGTAGAATTCGTCAAAAATACGTTCGGTTTGTTCTTCAGTCATACCTAAACCGTTGTCATGTATAGAAATTTTAATTTCATCTTTTTTATCGATCTTCTCTGCATCAATAGTTATTTTACCTTTCTCGGGAGTGTATTTAACTGAGTTAATCAAAAGATTATTTAGTAGTTCATTAAGACGGAGTTTATCTGCTTTCACTTTGTAATCATTGTTTATCAAGTTTTCAACTTGTATATTGTTTTCTTTAAACATCATTTTGTTGGTTTCTAACGTTTTATTGATTTCTTCTATTAGATCGGTTTTTTCTAAATCAAAATGTGTGTTAGGAGAATTTAGGCGGGCTAGTTTCAAAGTTTTTGTTACAAGATTTTTCATAAAATTAACGTTTTTTATAGATATATCTAACAGTTCCTTCTCATGAGGGTCATCTGTTTTCTTTTTGATTATTGGCAGTAGAGTTATCAATGGTGTAAGAGGGTTTTTGAGATCGTGACCAAGCATGTGTATGAATTCATCTTTTTGACGTAGTAACTGTTCTACTTCTTTGGTTCTCTCCTCAACTTTTTCTTCTAAATTTTTATTAAGATCTTGTATTTCTTCTTGTTTTAGACGTAGATCTTCCAGCATGCTTATCATAGCTACTTCGTTTTCCTTGAGTTTTTTGACAGATTCTTTTAATTCTTTTTCGGTTTTTTTGATACGAGAGACATTTTTTCCAATAATAAGTATAGCTCGGGCTTTATCTCTATCATCCTCTATCATTCCCTTTGAAAAAAGGACTGGTATTCGCTCTCCATTTTTAGTTGAAAAAGTCGTTTCTTTTCTACTGGCTCTTTTTTCCAGATCCAAAAAATCTTCATCGTTACATATTTTGTTAAAGGGTTGATCAATTAAATTTTTTTTATCTTCGTAACCAAGGTTTTCAACCAATCTCTGATTTACATCTCTTATCATTCCATCTGGCCGTATGATAACTAACATATCAGACATAGTAGACAATATTTGATCTACTACGGCAGATGAAGACAATTTGAACAGTCTATGTTTCCATATAGCATAGCCTATAAGAACCAAGCTTAATGTGTAACCTGGAATCGTTAAAGAAGGTACATTAAACCACAGTGTATAAATAAAAAACTGATTGAAACCAGCAGAAAAAACAGGTATCGATAACCCCAGTATAACATATTTAGCCTGATGTTTTTTCTGCAGATCTTCCAAGTTCAAATAATATTTTACACAGAGAGATATAGCTAATATAGTAAGTACAAAACCCCAGATGGTAGAAGAGTAATACAAAAAGGCGTTACCTGGAGTAGTTGTCCAGATTCCCAAAGCCCCTCTTTCTACATTTGAAATAAAGTTTGTTGTAGCTTCTATTATACCAAATAAAAATGCCGGCAGATATAAAAGGAGGTATAAAATTTTGTTTTTAAACCATTGTTTTTTTTCTGAAAAAATAATAGCGAAATGAGCAAAAGCAGATATAGCCAAAGGCCAGAAACCACCAATTCTAGCCCAAAGATAAGCCTCTTCGAAACTGTGGGATTGACGTAGACCAAAACCAGTTAAACTCCAATAGAAACCAGTTAATGCAAATAAAAGAAAAAACTTATTTTTTTCTTTATGACGTCCTTTAAGATAAACTATCAAACCCAGTGATAAGGTAACAAATGCAGTCAGTAGATAACTCCAAACCAAGAATTCCATAATACCGTCAATCAGATTTCATTATCTTTCTTTAATTTATATTCTATATCATTATATCTAGCTGGTAAACCATTGCTTTTACATAACTCATTTATTTCTTTTTTCAACTCCACTACTCTCATTTCTCTACCAACAGTGGCTTCTTTATATCTCTCTAAAGCATTAAGTTTCTCTTGGAGTTCATCACGAGTTTGTTTGATATCCGATATATCTCTAAAATCTTCCACGATGCCAACTACTTTTCCACTGGAATCTCGATATGGTGATGCTACAGAGAGGCACGGGATTTTTTCGCCTTTTTTGTTTTTCCTCATGGATTCGCGAACAAGTTTCTCTCCGCTTTCTAAAACCTTTTTCATAGAACAATCATTGGTTCCACATAATTTTTCGCTCCAAAACATATCGTTGCATTTCATCCCTACGGCTTCATCTATAGATACACCTGCCATCTCTGCCATTGTTTCATTTAAATTTTTGACTTTGAAATCTTTTCCAACTACTCTTAATCCATCAGCTGCAGCATTTAAAATATTTTCTTTCTCCTGTTTAGACGTTTTAATCTTCTCTTCAGTTTTCTTCTGCATGGTGATATCTTTTGTTGTCGCAACAAAACCAATAGGATTATCAGAAGAATCATTAAAAACATTTGTAGAAAGTTGTCCAAGAAATCTACTTCCGTCTCTCCTAACTAAGTTATATTCAACA
>JAZKSG010000003.1:0-58601 GCA_036626215.1 Thermoplasmatota archaeon | reverse complement strand
ATAAAATCAGTTGCTAACGGCGAAGCAGATATTGGTGATGCATCTAGAGAAGTAAAACCTTCAGAAAAACAACAGTATTCTAATGTAAACTTTGTTGATCATAAGGTAGCTTTAGATGGAGTAGCAGTGATAGTTAGCAAAGATATATATAACAGTGGCGTAACCGATCTTACACTTGAACAAATAAAAGAGATCTACAATGGTACAATATCTAATTGGAATAAAGTAGGGGGGCCAAATAAAGAAATTTTTATAAATGAAAGAGAAGAGGGATCCGGAACCCGTGACACTTTTATGGAATTCGTTGATTTAGAAGAAACCAAGGCAGACAAATCAAGTTCTTCAAATTCTGCAGTAAAACAAGCCGTAAAAGGTAGCGATAAAGCCATAGGATATGTAGGATTTGGATATGCTGATTCTTCAACTCCTGCTGTGGCAATAAACGGTGTAGAACCTACATCTGAAAACATCAAATCTGAAGATTACCCGATTTCAAGATCACTTCATATGTATACAAAAGGAGAACCAAAAGGAGCAGTAAAAGAATTCATAGACTTTGTTCTAAGTGAAGAAGGACAACAAATCGTTGAACAAGAAGATTTTATCTCTATAAGCTAAAATCTTATAGAAAACTGTTCAAATTGCCAGAATTCTACCTTTGGAGGATACAATGCTGCCAAGACATATTAAAGAAAAAATTATAAAAAATATTTTTCTAATTATAGCAGCAACCTCCATATTTATCATCCTTTTTATTTTCTTTTTTCTATTTCAGAAAGCCTTACCCGCCTTTCAACAGTTAGGATTAGATATATTCAGTACAAAATGGAGCCCTACACAGGGCGAATATGGTATAGGTGGAGCCATCTTTGGAACTATCCTTGTAACTATTGGAGCAATGCTAATAGCTATCCCTTTTGGATTACTCGGAGCTATTTTTTTATCAGAAATTGCTCCAAACAAACTAAGAGTCATACTAAAACCAGTAATCGAAATACTCGCAGGTATACCCTCAGTTATATACGGTTTTATAGGCGTAGTTATTTTGGTCCCCTATCTTCAACCTAATTTCGACATGCTATCAGGTTATTCAATCCTCGCAGGCTCGTTAATACTTGGAGTGATGGCTTTACCAATAATAATTAGTATGTCTGATGACGCAATTAAATCTGTACCTAAAAATTTCAAAGAAGCATCATTGGCATTAGGAGCTACCAAATGGGAAACCATAAAAAAAATCACCTTGCCATCAGCTATCTCAGGTATCTCTGCCGCAATAGTTTTAGGTATGGGGCGTGCCATAGGAGAAACTATAGCCGTCTCATTAGTACTGGCGAATAACCCTAAAATCCCTTCTCCTTTCTGGGATTTTTTTGAAACTACTGGAACTACTCTAACTGCTCTAATTGTCAACGAGATGGGAGAGGCATATGGTCTTCAAACGAACGCTCTTTTTTCTGCAGCTGTTATTCTATTCGTAATCGTAGCCGCTCTCAGCATTACATCTAACATTCTTAAAAACAGGATTGAAAAGAAATTCAAAGGAGGTAAATAGATAAATATGGTTTTTAAAGCAAAATTTTTTAATCTCCTTAAAAACATTAAACCTGTTATAAGTTTAGAAAATCTGAGTTTTAAAAAAATTATTTGTTACATCTCTATTATTTTTTCTTCAACATTAGCAGCAGTAGGCTTTTTCTCAACTGCAACTGGTTTTTACATAGGTGACCTATGGATTAGAACTACTTTAGCAGCTTTAGGTTTGATTTTTTCTTTACTCATATTTTACTCATATGTAAAATTGAATCAATCTAAGAATCTTTTAGGAATAATTGGCTTTACAGTTATAGTGTTTCTACTTTCGTATTTTTTACCTCAGATGCCTCCTCATTTTGGTTTAAGAACATATGATGTTGATGCATCTATTTTGAAATTTATGTTGACTTCCCTGATTTTCATAGTAGTTGGTGTGGCTGGTGGTTCTTTGTCTATGAAGCCTCTTTTTGATTTCAGTAGTAAATCAAAAGAATATTCAGCATATTATATCCTGGTAGCAGCGATTTTACTTATTTTGTATCCCTTGGTAATTATTGTTGGCACTATTTTTTCAAATGGAATTAGTGGCATCAGCTGGGAGTTTTTAACAGAAGATCTAAGTAGACACGGAGCTGAAGGAGGCATATATCCTGCTTTAGTTGGCACAATATTGATTATAATCGGTACAACCTTAGTTTCTCTTCCTTTGGGAGTAGGATGCGCTATCTACCTTCAGGAATATGCAAAAAAAGGTCCTATTACACGAGTAATTAACATCTGCGTAGACATCCTGCAGGGCACCCCTTCTATTGTTCATGGTTTGTTTGGACTGGCTATATTTGTACCTTTATTTGGTGTTTCTCTGTTAACAGGATGTCTAATTATGGGTTTTCTAACCCTCCCTATCGTTATTCGTGCTTCTGAAGAAGCATTACGTAGTGTACCTGAAGAAATAAGGGAAGGTTCATATGCATTAGGAGCTACCAAATGGGAAAGTATCAAAACAGCGGTGTTACCTCCCGCTCTCCCAGGTATAATCACAGGAAGCGTTTTAGGACTAGGTAGAGCTGCTGGTGAAACCGCTCCACTTATTTTCACTGCTACATTTTTCCTTGGAGCAGGTATACCACAAACCCCTTTACAGCCTATACAGGCTCTATCAGTGCATCTCTACACCTTGATAAGCTACATCGGAAACTATCCCGTAGAACAAAACGCGTGGTCTACAGCATTGTTATTACTATCAATTGTTTTAGGTATAAACGCAATAGGAATAATTGTAAGAGAAAAATATAGAATAGAGTTCTAAGCTATCAGAGAGGAGGATTAAAAGTTGAAAAACAATAAAAAAATGGAAGTCAAAAACCTGGATCTCTGGTATGGAGACGATAAAACTTTGAAAAACATCTCTATGCCCATATTAGATAAAAAAGTAACCGCGATTATTGGACCTTCAGGATGCGGAAAATCCACTTTAATACGATGTTTAAACAGGATGAATGACATTATACCTGCCTGTGAAATCAAAGGGGAAGTATTTCTTGATAACAAAAACATATATGGAAAAGACACAGATGTAGTTGAAGTTAGAAAAAAAGTTGGAATGGTTTTCCAGAAACCCAATCCTTTTCCAAAGAGCATCTATGACAACATCGCTTATGGATGCCGACTTGCAGGTATAAAAAACAAAAACAAATTAGATAAAATAGTAGAAAAAAGTCTACGCGGTGCAGCACTATGGGAAGAAGTCTCCGATAGGCTAGACAGCTCTGCCATGGGGCTATCCGGAGGACAACAGCAACGTCTATGCATAGCACGTGCCTTAGCTATCGAACCCGAAGTAATACTTATGGATGAACCATGTTCAGCTCTAGACCCCATTGCCACAGCTAAAATAGAGGACTTAATAAGAGAACTAATCAAAGAATACACCGTTGTAATTGTTACCCATAATATGCAACAGGCAGCACGAGTAAGTGATTACACAGCATATATGTATATAGGTGAACTAATTGAGTTTGGAGAGACCAACCAGATTTTTGAAAATCCACAGGAGGAATTAACAGAGAAGTATATCACTGGTCGCTTTGGATAAAAAAAGTTTTAATAATTCTTTAAGAGGTGAAAAATGATAGATGGTAGAAAAATTCCATATAGAATTAAAAGAAGTTAAGGAAGACGTCGGCAGGATGGGACGTCTCGCCAAAAAAATGCTTAATGAATCAGTTAAAGCATTAGAAGAACAAGATGAAAAAATAGCTGAAGAAGTATATAATCAGAGATATGAGATCGCCGATATGGATTATGAAATCGAAAAAAAAGCTTTTCGTTTAATTGCTTTATATCAACCTATGGCCAGAGATATGAGAGAGATAGCTTGTATCCTAAAAATGATTACATATCTAACCCGCATAGGACGATATGGTAAAGATATCTCTAAAATAGTTATAGATGAACTAGCCGATAAACCCCATGTAAAAAGACTGGTAAGCATACCTCACATGGCTAATATTGTAGAAAGCATGATTTCAGATGCTTTGAAAGCCTTTGAAACAGATGATATCTCAGTTTTTGATGATTTCGTTGACCGTGAAAGCGATGTAGACGAATTGCGTTACTCTATCTTCCGAGAATGTCTCAGCTATATGATGGAGGATCCAAAGACAATACGACGATGTACCCAATACATCATTATAGCCCGTTACTTGGAGAGATGTGGAGATCATGCCTGTAAAATGGCTGAGAAAATTGTTTTTATGGTAACTGGTGAACGAGTAGAGATTGATTGCCGAGAAGAAACCTCTAAAGCCTGTTTTTCAGGTGTAAACGAACATGGAAAACCAAAAAAAGAATAATAACTCTCAAAAACAAAGCATTTTATTCTTATGCAACAATAACAGTTGCCGCAGTCAGATGGCAGAAGCCCTTTTAAACCACATTTATAGCGACAGATATAACGCGTTTAGTGCAGGAGTTGAACCAACAAGCATCAATCATTATGCTATAGAATTTATGAAAGAGATTGGAATAGATATGACAAATCACTATTCTAAAAGCATTGAAAAATTCAAAGAAAAAAATTTTGATTGTGTGGTAACTGTATGTAATAAAGCAAAGGAAAACTGTCCCTTTTCCCCTGGTGAAAAAATTGTACATAAAAGTTTTGAAGATCCAGCTACCGTTGAAGGCGACGTTGAACATATCCTAAAAGTTTTTAGAAAAACCAGAGATAAAATAAAACAATGGATCATAGATTTTTTTTGACTTTATTCCCCACTTTTTTGGCAAATATTTTTAAATGATTTCTAAAGTTTTATTTACCATAGATTTTGGATATATATGAAACTGGCGTTTATATCTGATATCCATTCAAACATATATGCTTTCAAAAAAGTTATAGAAAAAATTGAACAAATAGACATAGAAAAAATATTTTGCTGTGGAGACATCGTTGGTTACAGCACCTATCCTAAGGAATGTATAAAACAAGTTAAAAAATATGATATAGTTTCCGTAAAAGGAAACCACGATTATGCTGTAGCAGAGAACAACCCTAAAGGTTTCAACCCTATGGGTGTAGCTGGGGTGAAATTCAACAGAAAAAAAATTACAGATGATGATTTATCTTTCTTAAAGAATCTTCCAGAAGAACTTTTCTTTGAAAAAGATGGCAAAAAGTTTTATATGACTCATGGTAGCCCCCGCAATCATCTAATGGAATATGTTCATCCATGGATTTCAGATGAAACTTTAAAAAATTTTTCTACTATAAAAAAATGTGATATAATGATCTTTGGGCATACACATGTACCTATGAAGAAACAGGTAGACGATACATTATTTTTAAACCCTGGCTCAGTAGGTCAACCCAGAGATGGAAACCCCAATTCTTCTTTTATGGTTTTAAACACAGATAGTCTTAAAGCCGAATGGTATAGAGTCCCTTACGAAATTGATGCTGCAGTTGAATCAGTAAAAAGAACTAGTTTACCGGAAAAGATAGGAAACCGTCTTTACCAAGGCAGATGATTATTTGTACATTTTTATCGCATTAATATCTTGAGGAAGATCCATGGAACTTGCTATAGGGTTACATTTAGTCCGTAGCAGATAAACTATAGGTTTATAATCGCTCTCTGAAAACGCTTCATAGTTAGCCATACCTTTACAAATGATTAAATCGCTTTCATCAAGCCTTCGTTGTAAAACCTTAGGTGTTCCTTCAAAATCTACACCTACTGCAAAACAACCAGTAGTAAGGGTCTCATCTGCTACATCTGTCAGACCAATATCTTCAGCATCTTCAAAAGTTGCATCACTCAGAACAGGTGTACCTTTTACCACCACAGTCAAAAAAACATCAGGGTTAAACTTTTTGATTTCCTCACAGAGGAGTTTATCAAAAACAACCTCTCCGCAGTTATCGACAAACAGTAAAACATTGTCAGAATCCTCTAACAGCTTCTTTACCTCTGATGAATCATCATAACATAAACCCTGTTGATATATCTCCTCAAAAACCTCCTCCAAATCTTCAGGATCAGTACTCGCTCCGGCTATACCAAAATCCATCAAATTTCCAACAATAGAACACAACATACTCTCCCTAAGTGAGTCATCTGATTCCGCAATTTTTTCCTTCACCATAGGCAATAAAGTTTTAGCTATTTTGTTACTCCTGTTTTTTAGATCAGCATAAGGATCTTCATCTCCAAGGGCTTCATAAGCTACACCATGAACCTTTGTAGCTACCGAAGCACTACATTTATTTGGATGATAATAATCCGACAGAGCTTGGCAGGCTTTACGAATTGCATCTGTTCTCACTTCTTCATCCTTAGTACTTTGCTCTGCTTCAAAAACTATACGTTTCAACAAACACGGAACACATTCTGTCGTAATTTTCATATGTTTTACCTTCAAAACAAAACTAATTCAATTTACAGAGATATGAATGCATAATAGACAAGTTTAAAAAATCTTTTATCAAAAATAAAACGTTTTTTTAGATTTTTTTAACCATATATACTCCTTTATCTTTGAAACCTCGTTTACGATAATAATCTTTAACACCTACACCACTTAAAACAAATAAATATTTTTTATCATAGATTTCTCTACAAATCTTCTCTGCCTCTTTAATTAATTTTTTACCAAAACCTCTGTGTTGCACAGCATCACTATGTTTTTTACCTATCGAAAGTTCCCTCCCCAGTACTTTTAATTCCCGTATAACCATACAAGGTTTCTGTTGGAGTTCAAATCGATGTGAATCGATAATATCTCTTAATCTTAAAAAACCATATAGACGTCGTTTGTTATCTACAAGCTGAATAAATATCTCCTGGCTGCCGCTTGCTTCATAAGAAACTGTTTCCATTTTTAGTTCTCTTTCATTAACATAAAAATTTTGTTTTTGATGTCCAATCTCCCGGCAGCGGATACAATTGCATTTTTTCTCTTCTTCACTCATTTTTCGTCTAACCAGCTGCCTAAGATTGCTTTTATCAACACCTGCATCTATTTTTTGAGCAGGTATATCACGCTGAATTCGTTGAATACGAACCCATTCTGGTACAAAGGTTTTAATTTCTGCTATAAGATCTATAGCTTTTTCGGTGGTTAAAGGTTTATATTCACCTTTCTGCCATCTCTTATACAACTCTGTGCCTTCAACAGTCAAAGTCGGATAAATCTTCAGCATATCGGGTTTAAACTCAGGGTTGTTAAAAACAGTTTTAAAATCTTCTAAATCTTTTTCTAGATCTACACCGGGCAATCCGGGCATCCAATGATAACATACTTTTAAACCCGCGTTTTTACTGTTACGAGTAGCTAAAATAGAGTCTTTAACAGTATGGCCACGCTGAATGTTATACAAAACAGAGTCATCGACGGTTTGTACACCTAACTCAACTCTTGTAGCACCAAGCTTCAACGATTGATCTATTTGTTGAAGTCTAAACCAATCCGGACGTGTCTCAACTGTTAAACCAATACATCGATTAGAAGCATTTTCATTAATCTTTTTTGCCTCACTGAGGCTCTTAGATTTTTCTCCATTTAGAGCATCTAAACAACGTTTGACAAACCAACTCTGGTAAGAAAAAAGTCTAGCGGTAAAAGTTCCACCCATTATTATGAAATCTATTTTGTCAACAGGATGACCTATTGCTTTTAGCTGACCTAACCGATTCTTTGTTTGAAGAAAGGGATCAAAATCATTATATTCAGCGCGCATAGCAGCAGGCTCATGACCAGTATAACTCTGAGGAGTACAAATCTCTGGGCCACCTGGACATGGTATACATCGGCCATGAGGGCATTCTTCTGGAGAGGTCATAACAGCTATAACTGCTACACCAGAAACAGTACGCATAGGTTTTTTACGAAGAACAGATTTCAAAAAAGAAACCTCTTCCTCTGAAAGATCTGAGGGCAGGTTGGCAAGAATCTTACTATCTGGGGGGATATTCTCCCAGCCATGTTTTTTACAGAAACGTATTTTAGCTTTATGAATCGACTCTTTAGATTTAATCTCTTTTTTAAGGATTTCATCTACAATTTCAGAGTAAAACGACATAATAATAAACAACTTCTGATTAAGAGTTCATATAGAAAAAACTTTCTCCTTAAGAAAATCTGGATAGATTTATAAGCGTAAACATGTATTTGTGGTCAAAAAAATCAAGAGATAGATGAGGAGAAACAGATAGAGTTGTCAATAATTGAAACAAAAAATCTAACTAAAAAATACGGGTCTCTTACCGCCGTTGATCATATATCGTTTGATGTAGAAGAAGGAGAAGTATTCGGGTTTTTAGGGCCCAACGGAGCTGGTAAAACCACTACTGTAAGAATGTTGATAACTCTGATTGAACCAACGGAGGGAACAGCGGAGATAGCGGGCTACGATATACGAAAACAAAAAAACGAGGTTCGAAAAAAAATAGGGGTAGTATTCCAAGAACCTGCTTTAGACACTGAATTAACAGGTATAGAAAACCTAGAATACCACGCCCGTATGTACAACATCAAAAAAAATATTCGAAAAGAACGTATAAAAGAAGTATTGGAACTTGTTGATCTATCAGACAAAAAAGATGTAATAGTGAAAAAATACTCTGGCGGAATGAAAAGAAGATTAGAGATAGCTAGAGGTTTAATGCATTCTCCTACAGTACTATTTCTAGATGAACCTACACTTGGTTTAGACGCTCAGACACGTAGAGTTATCTGGGAATATATCGAAAGAATGAATAGAGAAGAAAATACCACTATTTTTCTGACAACCCATTATATGGATGAGGCAGACTATCTATGTGACCGCGTAGGGATAATAAATAGAGGGCAAATCTTAGTAATGGATAAAATAAAGAATCTCAAAAACGCGATTGGAAACGATGTAATAACACTTTCCGCTTCTAAAATCAAACCATTAAAAGAAGAACTAGAGAGATATGATTGGATAAAAAAAATAAAGCAATATGATCATTTTTTAACTCTTGGTGTAGAAAAAGGAGAAGAAAAGATTCCATTGGTTATAGAGATAGCTAGTAAAATAAATGTAAAAATAAAATCTATAAACGTTAGAAAGCCTACCCTTGACGACGTTTTTATATCTTATACCGGAAAAACGCTATCCGAACAGGAAAACCAAACTAGTGTTCCTCCTTCAATTAAAAATAGAGGTAAGAGGTGAAAAAGGTTTTTTATGGATAGTTTCGAACTGCAAGCTATATATATAATGTGGCAACGTCAGATAATAAGATTTTTCCGTTCTAAAAGCAGGGTTATATCGGCGTTGGCTAGACCATTATTTTTCCTAGTGATCCTAGGTTCTGGATTAAGACCTTTAAATATGCCTGGGTTAGAGGGGGATTACTTTACATTTCTCGCACCTGGTATAATAGTAATGTCTATAATTTTTTCGTCTATGTTCATTGGTATATCCGTTTTATGGGATCGTCAATTTGGTTTTTTACAAGAAGTACTGGTAGCGCCAGTAAGTAGATTTTCGATATTATTCGGTAGAACGCTAGGTGGAGCAACTTTGTCTCTATTTCAAGGTTTAATAATCCTGGGGATAGCAATAGTTCTAAACCTACAGATAAACTCTAACATTTTTGGATTTCTCCTCTCTTTTGTTTTTATGGGTTTAACAGCTTTCACTGCAGTAGGTTTCGGGCTGGTTTTAGCAACAAAAATGGAGGATTTCCAAGGTTTTCAAATAATTATGACACTCATTATTATGCCTCTTATTTTTCTATCTTCGGCGTTTTTTCCGTTAAGTAGTTTACCGTCGGTAGTCAACAAAGCATCTCGTCTAAACCCGTTTTTTTATTTGGTAGATGGATTACGTGGAAGCCTCACTGGAGGCAACGCCATTTTGAATCCAATGATAAACTTGGTCGTATCTGCAGTTATATGTATAGTAATCCTGGGTATAGGGAGCTATCTCTTCAACAAAAGTGAACTATAAAAAAATAAATCTAATACCAACAAATGGATTTTTTTAGTGGACTGGACGGGATTTGAACCCGTGGCCTCCACCTTGCGAAGGTGGCGATCTTCCAGACTGATCTACCAGCCCAAAAAATTTTTTACCAATTTTTTTTAGTTTTTAACAATGTGTCTATTTTTAGCTTTCTTCAAAGCTTCAACAACAGGTAGCTTTTCACCCATCATAAAACGCTCCAAACTCCCGCCGCCAGTACTAATATGAGAAAATTTATCTTCAAGATTTAGATCTCGCACTGCTGCGACAGTATGGCCACCACCTACAATTGAGAAAGCATCTGATTTTGCAACTAACTCGAAGATTTCTTTTGTCCCTTTCATAAACAACTTGTTTTCGAAGACGCCACATGGACCGGAGAGAAACACGGTTTTAGCATTTGATAAAGCCTGTTTATATCTATCAATAGTTTTTTCTCCTATATCAAACAGTTGCTGTTCAACAGGCAGATCATCCATAGAGACGTTTACTCGTCCACCCTCTTTTTCGACTCCAAAATCCAACGGTAAAAATATTTTGTCTTCATATCTCTGTAAAAGATTTTTTATCTCCTGGAATTTCTCGGAAGATCCCTCATCCATCAAAGCTTTTTCATTGGCCTCACCAAGCTCTACACCTTTGGCTTTGAGAAACGCGTTAGCAGGTAAACCAGTCAACAATATTTTATCAGCGGTCTCATTCTCCAACAATCTTTCAATGGTTACTATTACATCAGAAAACTTTGCTCCGCCAAACATAAACACAGATGGCTTCTCAGGTTTTTTAACAATTTTACTCAAAGTGGAGAGTTCTTTCTCCATGAGTCGACCAGCACAACTTGGTAAAACAGCGGTAAACCCAATTAGGCTACACTGTGCTCGATGAGCAGCGGCAAATGCATCGTTTACAAACAAATCTGCAAGAGGATAAAGGTTTTGTACAAACTCAGTTTTAGAATGTTCCTCAGCTGTTTTACTCTCCCTTTCTCCATCAAACTTACGGACATTGTCGATAAATAATACGTTTCCACCCTGCATTTTCTTAATAGCTTTCTGAGCTTCCTCCCCAGATATATCCTCTACAAACCCGACGGGGTGATTCAACAACTCGTGTAAAGCCTCAGCATGATGTTCTAAAGAAGTAAAATCCCAGCTACCAGGTCGCCCTTGATGTGCCATTATAACTGTTTTAGCATTTTTTTCCACCAGTTCTTTTATAGTTGGCAGAGCCTTCTCGATACGATTAGTATCTAAGATCTCGAGGCTGTCTTTATCCAAAGGCATATTAAAATCTACTCTTAACAAAACTGTTTTATCTTCCAAATCAAAATCATCTAAAGTGTTGTATCCCTTCATAAAAAATCTACACTCCTCAAGGGTTAAATCATAATATCAAAAAGGCTATATAAAGATATACCAATTATTTGAAAAAAATATAGAATTTTTAGGATGTAGCTTTCATTGTTTCTTCAGTTTTTTTTAAATCTTTAGAATACATGTAGTTTACTAGGTCGACAAGTCGGCAGGAATAACCCCATTCGTTGTCATACCAAGATAATACTTTAACTAGGTTACTCTTTTCACCGTTGACCATTGTACCTTGTCCATCGATTACAGATGAATGAGGATCACCGATTATATCTACCGATACAATAGGGTCATCTGTATAGCCCATTATACCTTCTAGATTGTTACCAGAAGCGTTTTTTAAAACCTGGTTGACTTCCTCCTTAGATACTTCTTTTTCTAACACGCAGTTGAAATCAGTTATAGATCCATCAGGAGTTGGTACACGCATAGCCATACCATCTATTTTACCTTTAAGCGCAGGTATGACTTCCCCGGTGGCTTTAGCTGCACCGGTGGTAGTAGGGATGATTGAAACCGCTGCAGCTCGAGCACGACGAAGATCTTTATGAGGAAAATCTAGTATTCTTTGATTTCCTGTGTATGCATGGATTGTAGTCATAAAACCTTGTTTTATTCCAAATTCGTCGTTGAGCACTTTAGCAGGTGGTGCAAGACTGTTTGTTGTACATGAAGCATTAGAAACTATATCATGTTCGTCATGGTTGTATTCTTCCTCGTTTACACCAAGTACAACCGTTAAGTCTGGTTTTTTAGCAGGGGCTGATATAACTACTTTGTCTGCCCCAGCTTTAAGATGCTGAGCGGCATCCTCTCGTTTTCTAAATAACCCTGTGGATTCAATAACCACGTCTACATCCATGTCTTCCCATGGAAGTTGTTCAGGTTTAACTTTTGAAAGAAAATTTATAGGTTGGTTGTTCACAATTATTTTGTCATCCTCAGACTCAACTTTTCCATCAAATCTACCATAGACAGAGTCGTATTTCAATAGATGAGCAAGAGTATGAGGATTACTTAGATCATTTAACGCTACAATTTCAAATTTTTTACCGTATTGAGAATGATTAAAAGAGGCACGTAAAACATTTCGACCAATTCTTCCAAAACCGTTTATTGCAACTCGAATCATCCCTCTTTCACCTCCGGCAAACAAAAACAATGCTTTTTAAGCTATTTAAGGCTTCCGACTAAAAAACTAGATGTAGCCCTCTCTATTTCTACATCAACATAACTCCCAATTTTCATTTTTTTCTCTACCACTATAGGTTTATAATTAAAACTTCTACCCATAACTGTATCGTTTTTTCCTTCTTTTAACAACAAAACATTAAACTTTCGTCCAACATATTTTTGATTAACACTTTGGGTTATCTTTTCGGACAAATCTGTCAGTTTTTTACTTCTCTGTTTAACTACTTTGGTGTCGATACGTCCATCCATTTTTTTAGCAGAAGTATTTGGTCTAGCAGAAAAACGAGTTATATTGACCACATCTGGTTTTATCTTTTTTATAAGATCCATTGTTTGTCTAAATTCTTCTTCGGTTTCAGAGGGAAAACCAGCTATTATATCTGTAGAAAGACATAAATCTGGATATCTATCTCTAAACTTTTCTACTATTCTTCCAAAATCTTCAACTGAATATTTACGGTTCATCTTATCCAACAATTTATCACTACCTGATTGAACAGGTAGATGTAAAAACTTGTATACTTTAGAATTATCGAAACCATCCAATATGCTATCTAGATGTTTCATAGCAGTAAAAGGATTCATCATACCAACACGTATCTTGAAATCTCCTTCAACAGATGACACTTCTCTTATAACATCTCCAAGATCTTCTCCATTTTTTTTATCTAAACCATAAGATGCGGTATCCTGAGCTGTTAACTGTATCTCTTGGCATCCCTGTTGTACTGCAGATTCAACGTTTTGTTTAACCTTTTCTAAAGGAGAACTTTTTAGTTTACCGCGTGCCATACAGGTTATACAATAGCTACATGAAAACATACATCCCTCTGAGATAGATATCGGCGCCGCTAAACTTTCATAACTCCTTGAAAAAAAACTTTTATCTTGTCTACTAAAAACCGTATCTTTTTCTTCTACCAAATCTACAACATGATGAACATGTTGAGGTGGAAGAAGATCTGCATTTGGAACAACTTCTTTAACCAAATCTGGTTGAACAGCAGGCATACAACCGGCAACAATAATCTTTTTACCTATTTTTTTAAGCTTCCTTAAACGTGAAAGCATACGTCTTTCTGTAGTGCCGATAACTGTACAAGTCAAAACAACGATGATATCTGCCTGATCTGGTGATTCCACCAACTTATGATTTTTTTCTTTTAACAGACCCTCCACTATAGAGGCATCACTTTTATTTGAAGTACAACCATAGATTTCCATGTACACTTTCATAACTAATCAATCATCATCCTAAAAGAAAAAACTCTGAATTTTTTTGTTTATATGTCTTTATTTTTCTTAAAAATAAAAAGAGAAGGGTTTTATTTATATTTCTTTTTTAACCCGTTTTAACACAAAGTCTTTATCTAAGTTAGAAAGGAAGTAACCCGCTCTTGGCCCTTTAGATTGATTCAGAATTATTTGATATATCGTACCAAACGCTTTACCTGTTTTCAATTCGGTTTCCTCTGCGCTTTCATATATCATGTTATGTATCTCATCTGGTTTCCATGTTGCTTCACCCAGCTTTTTTAGAAGAATCTTCAAAAACTTTTTTTGTTCCTCTTTTAAATCAACTTTAGGTGGTTTTTTATGTACCTTAAATTTCACTTGTTTAGGAGCAAAATTATCAAGCCAGTATTCTGCATGTTCAACACGTCGCTTCAAACGTTTTTCTTCTTCTCCAGATAAGTCTTCTGGTATCTCATCGTTACGTCGCAATATTTTTTTTGCATGTTTCCAGTCTTCAGCTATTTGAACCAAGGTGACGATATGCCGATAAGAAATCTGAACCGGCATTTTATCTGGCATATCATAGGGTTGTGAAAGCTCGTAGGTTTTACGATAATCTTTCATACCTCTACTTTTTTCTTCCTCTCCAAAATAAACTCTCTCTATTTGGTCGTATTCATCTACCAGATTCAACAAACCAAAACCTGCATCAAAAGTGATATGCTTACCCGGTTTATTATCCATCAGAAGAAAACGTAGTACTTCTGGAGGAGTCATCTTCAACATCTCTTCTGCGCTAAGTGCCGTACCTTTAGAACTATGCATAGCTCCTTTGCCTTTCAACAATATAAATTCGTATACACTATGATGCGGAGCAGGATAATCATAGATTTCTTCAACTATCTTTTTACCAGTTTCCCATGCTCCACCAGTTGTACCTAAGTCTTTACCAAATGGTTCAAAAGAAACATTAAGCATTTTCCATCGAGCAGGCCAATCTACACGCCATGGTAGTTTACCGACACCGCCCTTTGTTATGTCTACTTCGCCTTCATGTCCACATCCACATTTGTATTCCACGATAGGATATTCATATAACAGAGGTTTAGCGTAACCAATACGGCCACATTCGCTACATCTTACATTAAAAGGAAGCCAGTTTTTAGGGAGATCTCTATCCGCTATCTCCTCTATTATCCTCCGTATTTTATCTGTGTTCTCCAAAGCGATTTCTATTGACTCGTTATAATCTCCATTTTTATACATCTCATTGGCACGATAGACACGTGGCTCAACACCAATTTCATCTAGACTACTGAGAAAAGCAAAGAGATAATGATCAGCATAACTATCATGTTTACCACACGGGCAAGGAATCTCAGATATAGGCATACCTACATATTCTTCATACCAATCTGGAAGATAAGGGTAAACCTTACGAAGTGGATCAAAATCATCAGCTATATAGATTAAATCAGCTTCAACCCCTTTATCTTTTACACAACGATAAACAGCATCAGTAGTCAAAATCTCCCTCATATTACCTACATGGATAGGCCCTGAAGGAGTTATCCCTGTAGCCAGCACATATCTCTTTTTTTTATCCGATAATAACTCATCCGCTAAAACATTAGCCCAATGCATAAAATCAAAATTCTCCTTTTATAGATAAATTAACACATCTCTCTCTTTTTTTTTGTTTCAAAAAAATATAAAGAAATATTAAAAAAATATTTTTTTCTATATCAACCTTGCTCTAATCAAAGCACGTAAAGGTATATTACTAACCTTATTTTTCGAAGTTTTGTTTATAACCGTTGTACATAAAACTGGTTCACCGTCTTCTGCCTTTGTAGCTTTAATTGCACTTCTCAGAGTGGTACCGGTGCCTACTACGTCGTCAACAATCACTACTTTTTTGTCTTTCACAGTGGCGTAGTTGGAACAGAAAGCACCTGCTTTCTCATGATGAGGGCGGAAAACAGAGAGCTCCAGCCCTAATTTATCTGCTATAAAAGTAGCATAAGATATACCGTTTATAGCCACTCCTAAGATGGTGTCAACTGTTTCACATTCCTCACAAATGATATCAACCATTGCATCTGAAATAAAACTCATACGAGTAGGATAGACTCCAACAGACCGCCAACCGATTTTTACGTCACCATCCTCAGGTTTCTCTTCTTTACCTTTACTAAGTAACCATGCAGCTGTTTCACGTGAAACGTTAAGCTCATCAGCTATTTCATGTTCGGAGAGTCCTCCTTCCTTGTACTTCAATGCTTTATTAATGAGCCTTTCTATTTCCTTCATAAATATATCCACCTTTTTTTTTAATTCATGTTATACATAAACCATATTTAGATTTATTCATTACAATGAACCCGATTTTAAAAAAGCTTTTTTGTTTTTTCACCGAAAACCTTTAGTAAAACATAAAAATAACATTGACATATCACATAAAAAAATAATAGTCGCTAAAAAATTTTGGAAGGGTGACAAGACTTAATGGCTAAAAAAGATAAAGGTGAAGGTTTTCATTCCGCAGCGGGTCTAATAAGATATTTTGATGCAGAAGAAAAAACATCGTTACGTATCCCTCCATGGCTAGTTATGGGTTTCTGTATAGCAACAATAGTGATAGTAACCGCTCTACATTTATACTATCAGATATAATTAATCTGTCTTTTTCAACAATTTCTCTGTCAACTGTTTAGCTTTCTCTAATGCTTCATCTATTCTATCTATGTTAGGTCCGCCACATTGAACCATATCTGGTTTTCCACCACCACCGCCACCAAGGATATCTCCAACAGGTTTAGTTATTTCTCTTAAATCAATATCGACCTCTTCGGAGGCCATAGAAACAAGTTTTTTACCATCAAAAACATGTACAACCAAATTATCACTACTGTTTATTAGTTCTCCAGCAAGTGATGTACCTTCGTTTTCTGTTTTACCCACTATCACTTTGATATCTGTACCAGGAATAGACTCTGCTTTATCAAGAAAACTCTCTATCTGATTATTAGACACGTTTTTCTTTGCCTTCTGAGTTTGTTTCCATTTTTCAAAAAGATCTGTGCATGCTTCATCAAGAGATTCTACTTGTTTTTCTTTTAATAAATCTGGATCTGTCTCTTTGAGGAAACGCTTTAAAGTTTTCAAAAGCTGATTTCTTTGAACTGAAAAAATATTACATACTTCATCCAGTGTTTTCGAAAAATCTTCTCTTTTTTCAACCTTGTAATATTGAGAGATTTTGTCTATAGCTTCATCATAAAGTTTTTTTTCCTCTTCTTCAAAAGCATCAACCATTTCACCAGCTGCAAACACCACTCGGTTGACACCATCTTGGATACGTTCAGATCTAATAATTCTAATTTTTCCAATTTCTCCTATGTTGTTCAGATGCGTACCTCCACAAGCTTCAACATCTACACCAGGTATATCCAACACTCGGATAGAGTTACCCGGCGGTACGCCACCTTGGTATAGTCTAAAACCGTACTCTTTTTCTGCGGTATTACGATCCAAAACTTTTTTCTTAACTTCAATCTCTTGTTCTACAAACTTGTTAGCAAGATTTTCAATTTCTTCGACTTTCTCATCTGGCAATGTTCTATAGTGAGAGTAATCAAAGCGACCCTCATCAACACCTAGTTGAGAACCAGCTTGCCAAACGTGTTCCCCAAGAATCTTCCGGAGAGCTCCATTTACAACATGTGTCCCTGTATGATGTTTCATCAACTTGTATCTTTTATCCCAATCTATCTCTCCATGTACCATCTTACCTTCTTCTACTATGTCTTCTGCGTCAACCACATGGATGATAGAGTCTTTTTCTTTAACCACCTTTTTTACTTCCAACTGTTTTTCATCATATACCAGAAATCCTTCATCTGCTGGTTGACCACCCCCTTCAGGGTAAAACACTGTTTGGTCTAGAATCAACTTTAAACCTTCTGGAGTATTTTTTTTCCATAATATTTTAGCGTCAAATTCTTTTTGATAATGATCATCGTAGTATAACGGATGAGTTGGAGGCAAAGAAATATTTTTCTCCTCTTTTTCATATGATTTTTCTTCGTGGCTATGTAGCTCAGCTACCATCGAATCAAAATTCTCAGGTATCTCAACTTTGACGTTTTCCTCCTCAGCTATGTTTTTTACAATCTCAGGAGGCATACCATGGGTGTCATAAAGATTTATCAACTGATCGGTATCTATAGAGGTTTCCTCTTTAATGATTCTTTTAACCAAGTTTTTACCTTTAGAAAGAGTCTCCTGATATCTCTCTGTCTCTAAATCCAGTATCTCCATAACCTGATCATGATTACTCATCAAAGAAGGAAAATCTTTCTTCAAAACATTGAGTTGAAGATCAACTAAATCTTTCAGTGAAAAATCAACTTTTAATTTTTCTAAAAAACGTAGAGAACGACGAATTATTAAACGAGACAAATAACCTGCTTTAGCATTAGAAGGAACTATACCATCACCTAACATAAAAGCAAGACATTTAGAATGATCTGCTAACGCATAAATCAAAGATTTATCCCCATCGTCAGTTTTTCCTTCTATCCACTTTATAACATCTGGGAAAACTGTTTCATAGACTGTTTTTGTTCCTTGAGTAATCCATGCGATACGTTCTAACCCGTAGCCGGTATCCACAATTTGAAGAGGATTACGAGTATATTTTTCGCCTTTTATCTCGAATTCTCCCTCATCATCACGAGTCATATTCATAAAAACAAGAGTAGCTATCTCTAAACCCTCTGCGAGTACTTCAAGACATGGACCAGCGTTCCCTCCTCCGCTCCACAGCTGCTCTTTATATTTAATTTCCTCTCGTGGTATACCAATATGGTTTACAAAATAGTCATCACAATATTCCACAGTTTTATTTTTAAAATAAATTTCATCATAGTTTTTGTTAAACGCATGATGCCCCATCATCTCAAAAGTTGTAAGATGACGACCGCTTACACCTACTTCCTCCAGATCATTTAAACGGATGCATGGTTGAGAAATAGCTAACGGATTAGCTGGAGGTGGAACTTCACCAGACGTCACATGAGGCTGAAAATCAGCTATAGATGCTATAGTGAGATATATGTCGTTTCTCCAGCGAGCTACAACCGGACAGCGTTCACCTGTAACAGGATAGCTAAGCCTAGAATGATTATGTTTTTCAAAATAACTCAAAAAGCTTTCACGTACCTCACCGAGAGATAGAGGTTTTTCACCAAGAGGTTTATCAATAAAGTTAAACTCTACGCATGGTTGATCATCACAGAAACGAGCTTTTTCATCTAAAGTCCAGAAGTAGTCTCCACAGGATTCACATTTTTTTCTAATGAAACCCATGTCATGGAAATATTCTAAATCACATTCTTCCTTAAGGAATGAACTCATTTTTTTATCACGTTACCCTTTAAACCCTATTTTTTTTCAAATCGAATATTAACAAAGGTTTATAAATGATGTCTTTATCTTTCAAAAAAACTGGTTTTTCTATGTTGTTCGCGGTGAGTAATCTCATAAAGATTGGAATATTGCTACTATACATTTTACTTCCTATAATCATATTCTATTTAATATATTTGGTTGTAACTAGAGCTTTTCAATACATGGGTTTTTCTTCGTTTGAAGCATTCTTAATTGTTGTTGGTTCATATATTTTAGGTGTAAACTGGACTATCGAACTTTTTAATTTTGAAATCACCAACATATTCGCAAACATCCATCTTTTCTCATATCAAAACTGGGATATTGGAATAAACACAGGTGGAGCCATAATACCTATAGCTCTTAGCTTGTATCTCATATGGAAAAACAAACATTCCTTGAAATATCTGGTTAGTGGAATAGCGATTGTCTCCCTGGTAACCTTTTTGGTAGCCCATCCTGATCCAAACGTTGGTATCGTGTCTCCTTATCCTTTGTTTCTCTTACCTGCTATAGCCGCCAGTATAACATCAGTAGTTTTTCTAAGGAAAAAATTCTCAAAAGCAGCTCCCTTCTCTTACATTTCAGGAACATTGGGAGTTTTAATCGGTGCAGATGTTTTTCATCTCTGGCAACTGATAAGTAAACCCGTAGAGAGTAGTACTACTGCTGTGATTGGAGGAGCAATAGTTTTCGATATGGTTTTCATTACAGGTATCTTGGCTGTAATAGTAGACAGCATTTTAATGTATAGGCAGAGGATTAAAGAAGGGTTTACTTAATGTTTACTTATATTCTTCCAAATGATTAATAAATGAGAAGTATTTTACCCTTTTAGAAAAAGCTGAGGTCTTCGGTGTGACAAATGAATGAGGCAATAGAAGAGTTAACTGAGAAAAAAGATGATTTGCAGAAAAAAGCAAACGAGTTGAAAGAAAGAAGAGATAATTTACATGAAAAATCAAAAAATCTCTCTCAGAAAAGAGACAAGTTGAACTCTAAAGTTAGAAAGATTAGAAACGAGATAAATGAACATAAAAAGAAAAGAAACGAGTTAAACGAAAGAGTTCAACACGCTAAAGAAAAAAGAAACGAATTAAATAAAAAACAAAACGAGATAAAGAAAAAGAGGAAACAATTAGAAAAAGAAAGATCTTCTACTTCTGGCTCTGACCTTAACTCTATGAAAAAAAAGGCTGATGCCCTAGAGAAAGACCAGATGACCAAACCTATGAAGCCTCAAAAAGAAAAAAAATTGATTGAAACTATATCTGAATTGAGATCTAAAATCAAAAAACAGGAAGAAAAACTGAATAGAGATCCTCAGCTTAAAAAAACAATTGAAGAAGAAAAAGCTTTAAAAAATAAAGCTGAAAAACAACATGAAACAGTGGAAAATTTGGCTTCACGTGCCCAAGATGAACATCAGAAAATGATTTCTCTCATCCAAAAAGTAGATAATACTTCAAAAAAAGTTGACGAAGTACAGGAAGAAATTGTTAGAACCAAAATCGAGGCAGATAAAGTACATAAAGATTTTATTAACACCGTAGATAAAATCCATGATTTAGAGAGAAATATTGCTTCTATGCGGAAAAAAGAGAGTAAAAAGAAAAAAGCTGTTAGAGAAGAGACTACGCAGAAGGAAGCTAACGAGATATATGAGCGGTTTAAACGCGGTGAAAAGCTTAGTACTGAGGATTTGATGACTCTTCAGAAGGCAGGTTTAATTTAAAAAAACTTGGCTCTATTATGGTTTGATAAAAACATACATAAATTCATAATTTAGATGATTATGAAATAAAAAGTGGAGATGATTGTGTTTTTATGCAATGCGAACTTTGTGGCAGAGAATGTGATTGTAGACCTGCATCTGTCGATGGAGTAAGAATGATGCTTTGCCCAGGTTGTATAAAACGACATGGAAAACAAGTTAAAGAAGATTTAACCAAATCCTCTGGTGAGAGTAAACCTGATTTTTCTCGTATTAAAAAACAACCTGTGTATAGGGATGTATACAAAGATAAAGGTTTAGAAAAAGATCTTGTTTCTGATTGGAATAAAAGGATTATGAAAGCTCGTCAGAAAAAAAGCCTAAGTAGAGAGGAGTTAGGTTTCAAAGTTGGTGAAAGAACTACTACGATAGGTAAAATTGAAAACGGAGATCTTCGCCCTTCTGATGAGACGATTAAAAAGTTGGAGAAGGAATTAGATATAAATCTGATGGAAGAAGTTAAAGAGGTTTCGGAAACTCCATCTGCTGATGGCTCTAAACGAGGTTTGACTCTTGGTGATTTCATTAAAGAAGAGGAGTAAAGTTTTTTAGCTTCATACAATTTTTTTTGTTGTTATCTTTATGACTATAGGAAGAGATATCTATGCTACTTTAAAAGCCCTGAGGAACGGTTATTTGATAGTTTATCCAACCGATACTTTGTATGGATTAGGTGCAGATGTTTTTAATGAAGATGCAGTAAAAAAAGTTTACAATGTTAAAAAAAGAGATTATTCTAATCCTCTACCTGTAGCAGTTTCTAGTTTAGATATGATGGAAGATGTTGCTTTTGTTGATCAAAAAGCTAAGAGACTAGTTGATTTTTTTATGCCTGGTGAGTTAACATTGGTTTTGAAGAAAAAAGAATGTATCCCTGATTTAGTTAACAGTGGTTTAGACTGCGTTGCGGTTAGAATCCCTGATGACGACATAGCTTTAGAAATAGTTTCTAGATTTGGTCCATTAACTGCTACGAGCGCTAATATTCATGGTGAGTCTACAGAACATTATGTAGAAAGTATAAAAGAAAAGTTGGGTTCAGAGGAAATAAAATATTTTTTAGATGATGGAATAAGAAAAGCATCTCCATCTACAGTTGTAGATATAACTTTTAAAAAACCGAGGGTATTAAGAAAGGGAGATATATCCAAAGATGATATTCTGGATGTGATCAACAACGATGGATGACCTTGTTTATGATAAAATTATGAAAGCGGGTAGAATAGCAGGGGAAGCTAGAGAATTTGGTTTAGATTTGATTAAACCAGGTGTAAGCTATCATGAAGTAGCTGAAAAAATAGAACAAAAAATTTTTGATAACAACGCAAGTTTAGCCTTTCCAGCTAATATAGCGGTAAACGAAAAAGCAGCTCACTATACACCATCTACCAACGATGAACATGTATTCAAAAAAGGAGATTTAGTAAAAATCGATGTTGGAGCCCATGTAGATGGTTACATAGGAGATACCGCAGCTACTGTTGAAGTTGAAGCAAACCGTTATAACAGTTTGATAGGAGCTTCTTCTACTGCCCTTGAAAACGCTATAGCTATGATAAAACCAGAGTTAAACCTTAGAGATGTAGGAAAAAAAATTGAGAAAACTATAAACAAATTTGGTTTCAAACCAATCGATAATTTAACAGGCCACAGCATGGAACGTTATAATCTACATTCAGGTGTCTCCATCCCTAACGTCACTACAAGCTATGGTTCAGAGGTAGAAGAAGACATGGTTTTAGCTATTGAACCTTTCGCAACAGATGGAAAAGGACATGTAAATAGCGGAGATGGAAGCAACATATACAGAGTCACGGAATCTATTAGGTCAAAAATGGTTCGACGTAGAAAATACAAACTTCTTTACAAAAAAATCAGAAAAAAATTTAATGCACTTCCCTTTTCATCTCGAGATTTCACCAAACATTTTTCAGATGAAAATGAAAACATGTTAAAAAGACTATCCTTCCTAGGTATGCTGAAACATTACCCTCAGTTAATTGAACAGGAAGACGGTATAGTATCTCAGACGGAACACACTATGATTGTGACAGAAGATGGTTGTGAGGTGACTACCAAGATATGAAAAAAAATAAGGTTGTTAAACTTGAAGATTTAACTTGGAAACAAATAGATCAGCTAGAAAGAGATAAAACAATTCTTTTCCAACCGATAAGCCCCTTAGAGGAGCATGGTCCTCATCTACCCGTTGGAACTGATTTATTTACTTCTAAAGAAGCAGCTAAAAAAGCAGCTGAAAAAATACTAAAAGAAAAAACAGAGCTGCATTGTGTACTTATGCCTGCTTTACCCATTGGCTCATGTGACTTCGCTGAAGATTTCCCGGGCAGCATACATACACCTAGTAGAACTGTAAAAAAAGTAGTTTATCATACCGCCGCATCTATGGCAAAACATGGTTTCAAATATATGATGATCTGTACATACCACATGGGGATGATGCATCTTAAAGGTATTTATTCCGCTATGGACAAAATCGAATCTAAATTCAACATGTTGATGTGTGAACCATGGGGGCCTTATTTCCATAACAATCTGGTTGAAAAAAATGAACCAAAACTGGGTTTTGACACCAGTAAGGAAGTACATGCTGGTTTCCGTGAAACCTCATTGATGAAATATCAATATCCATATCTTATCGACAGCGGTTACAAAGATCTTCAGAGTATTTATCGTGATCTGAGTTCTCTGAGAGCGTTGGGTAAAAGTTTTAAAGAACTCGGATTGAAAGAGGGATATGTAGGTAGCCCAGCTAGGGCAGATGCTGACTATGGAAGATGGTTCTTCAACGAAACAGTTAAAACATATGTAAACGCAGCTATAGATCTTTACAACGGTGAGAAACCACCAGAACTTCCAAAAAACATAAAGAGAGCCATGAAAGCTCTTTTCTGGAAATAAAAAAATTCTAATTAACTTTTTTTAAACTTTCTTCACTCTTTCAAATAAACCGGCAACGATCAATGGAAGTAAAACAGTGGCGTCACCATTTACTGTAACATTATCTGATTTTTCACGAATTTTACCCCAGCTAATAGCTTCTCTTGTCTTTGCTCCACTAAGACTACCGTCAAACTCTTGGGCAGTGGTTATATATACTGTGTAGTCTAATCCATCTTTGAACTGATTCCACCAGATAGTGTGGTGTTTAGATATCCCTCCGCCGACTATTAATGCACCAGTTTTTTTTGCATCAAAAACCATGTCTGATATATCTTGTTCATCTTTCAATAAATCAAAAAAGAAATCATGGTTTTGTTGGTAGTACATCCATATCTGAGATCCAAATGCTCCATCAGTTATTCCGGGGACAAAAAAAGGTATCTTGTTTTTCCAGACCCAATATATTATTGATTCTTCTGCTTTTTCTTCATCTTTTATCTGTTCCCCGAATTTCCAAATTAGTTCTTTGGTAGACCATTTCTTTTTATCCCGGCATACTTCTTTTAGAATCGGTTGCATTTTTTCTTCCAAAACTTTACCGTAGCATTCGTTTGGAATGAAAATATTGCCAAGTCTATTCACTCCTTTCTGATGAAGCTGGTTATCATCAACCATAAAATGCCCGTGATAGTAGTCTTTCCAAAGACGAGCAAGGTCATGGTCCAAAGTGCCGCAAGTAGTCATAACTATATCAAAAAGATCTCTCTTTAGCAGCTCTTTTATAACTCCACGTGTACCTGTAGACACGATGCAGGCGGGGAATGATAAAAAGTTGATACAATCATCCTGATTCACCATTTCCTCTACAATGTCAACGGCTTTACCAACTTTTTTAGCAGTAAAACCACCTGATGATTTCAGCTGCCGTATAAACTGGTCGACAGATAATTCTTCACTGATTTTTATATCTTCAACGGGTTGTTTTTTCATAACGCAGTTCTCAAAGATGTCTAAAAAAAAGGTGTTTTTAATGTTTTTGATAAAAAACCATTTTTTTTAGTATATACCTATACTTCCATAGCCAACACAAGATTGACCTGGATGTACTTCATAAGAAGAACCATATTTGAAAAGCTCAGCGTTTTCTGCACCAAGTTTTATACTTGCAACCATCATCGCAGCAACTGGTCCGTAGCCACACATACTAATGTTTTCCTCTTCTACGGTTTCAACCAACCCTTCAGAGTCAAGATTTAATATTGGTTCAATAGCTTTTTTGTCTTGTTTCTCCGCGTATTCATCTACTCGCATTCCTGCTGGAGGCATACTCATATAGTTCATACCTATATGGGAGAAATCACTACTCGCTACAATAGCTGTTTTACGATCAGATTCCTCTATTATCTCTGCTATAAACCTCCCTATCTCTTCACAGGTTTTCATATCATGCATAGCCATACAGATAGGGACAAAATCCCAGTCCTGTTTTTTTATATGCTGAAGAAAAGGAAGTTGCACCTCTATGCTGTGTTCCCTACTATGTGCCTTTTCATCTTCATCAATTATTTTGCCTTGAGCAAGCTGTTCACCAAAATCTTGATTTATAGGGATTCTACCAAAAGGCATCTCCCAACCACCTTTAGTCATAACTGCTACACCAGAACCCATCCCTGTATGATTTGGACCTAAAACTATGAAACTATCAGCAAAACCGTTTTCAGCGAGAAACAGAAACGAATGAGCGGCTATCGCACCAGAAAAAGGAAGTCCTGCATGAGGAACTACTACCCCTCTAACGTTTTTATCTCCCTCTTGAATCTCAGGTAGCCTTTTTGGTCCTCTTTCATCCATAAAACATTCTTTTATACTTTGCTCTAAACGTTTTTCATCGGCAGGATAAAACTGACCTGCTGCTGATGGTTTTCTAACATCCATAGATTAAAACCTCACCCCAATTTAGATTTTTATTACAAACAATTACAATCTACACAGCAGTAATGCTTGCAAAGAGTTTTAAAACTTTTGTCCACAAAAAATATAAATGTAAAACGTAAATAATATAGACAAGATTGAGGGGGTAAAAAAAACAGAAAAATGGAACAAACTGTATGTAACATAGAGATAGTTAAAGATGGTCGAGATTTTGTAGCCAGAGCACTGATGTCAGATGGTACCAGAAGAGAATTTCGTAACCAGGTTTTTGAAGACGTTGTAACCGAAATGGTTATTGAGCTACAAGAAGAATTTTCTGAATAAAAAAATCTGCTTTTTTTATCCTCCACCTAAGAGAGAAACTCCGAAGACAGCTAATATAAAAACAATCAAACCATACATCACATAGATCAGCATCTTACGTTTTTTATACATATTCTGATATTGCTCTTCACAATCTTTCGAACAAAAAGTCTCCTCAGTAGGTATAGCTTTCCCACAAATTTTACAGTGACTATGTTGATCAACTTTAACCATATCTCTACAAATCAACTCCATCTAACTCTTCTTTTGTTGTTATCTAACCAGGGTTTGAAATACTTTTCCACAAACTAATAACTATTTAATCACAACTTCCTCATCAACAACATCTATATCGACAAGCACATCTATATCTGCATCAAACTCTTCTATGATATCTTCAGCGGCATTACCCTTATTGACCGCTATAAGAACACCTACAACTTTTACACCAATTTTTTTAAAAGCAGACAGCACCGCTCTTAGACTACCTCCTGTACTCAACACATCGTCAACCAATACAACTCGATCATCTTTTTTCAAACCATTGATGAAAAGCCTAGATTTTGAATAACCAGTCATCTGCTCCACACTTATCTCCTCGGGTAAACCATAACTTCTCTTACGGATAATAGTAAAAGGTTTACCTGTTTTAAGAGATAAAACAGAAGCAAGAGGTATACCCATAGCCTCCAAGGTAACAATTTTATCAAAACTAGGTTTGTTTTTTATCAACCTATACAACTCATCTCCTACCTCTTCTAATAAATCTGGTTTTATCTCAGGTATACCATCAGTTATAGGATGTATAACATAGCTATATTCACCTTTTTTAACTACGGGGGCATCTTTCAAAGATTCTTCTAACCTATTCATATCTCATCTTCCTCTCTACATATTTTTTCAAAATCTTTTGCAAATAACTCTAAATCTTCTCTACCAATATGGGGCATAATAACCAATCTCAGACAAGAAATCCTTTCCATTATATTTACTTTCCAACCTTCCTCAGATAACCTTTTAGCGATTTCGTCAGGTTTCTTCATTTTAACTCCAATTACATTCATGGTAGGCCCACATGCCAATTCTAGCCCCATAGCTCTTAGTTTTTCCTCTATAAAAAAAGTATTTTTCATACAATTTTCTACGATGTCTTGATATCCTTCAAAACCAAGATATTCAGATATAGCATATGCAGAAGCTACCGGGCCAGCAGAGCGCGTACCTAAAATACCAATTTGTTTTTCACTGCTAACGCAGTCAGAAGCTACGCTTATATTAGACAACCATTCCTTGTTTTTAACCAGCAACACACCTAAGGGTATAGCTGAACAACCCATCTTATGGGCATCTATAGAAACACTGCTAACTCCATCAACCTGAAAATCAAAATTGTCAACCTGGTATCCTATCTTTTTCAAAAACGGTAGGACGTATCCTCCAAACGCAGCATCTACATGTAAGCATACATTATAATCCTGGCATATTTCTCCCATATCCGGTATAGGGTCAACAGCTCCAAGTTCAGTAGTTCCAGCTATCCCTACAACCGCAGCAGTCTTATTATCAATTTTTTCTTTTAAATCTTCAACGTCCACGGTGGAATCACTATTCAACGATATCATCTGTGTTTTTATATCCATCAGAGAAGCTATTTTCTCAAACGAAAAATGAGCACTTTCAGGCACAAGAATTTTACTTTTTTTAGAGAGTGTTTTAGCAATCCATATACTGTTAATGTTGCTTTCTGTTCCTCCGCTACCGATGATGCCTGCAAATTTTTTAGGTGCATGTAGAAGTTTACCGTAAAAGTCAAACAACTTGTTTTCAATTTGTTTAGATCCTAAAAACAGTTCTGGGTCGCCAAGGTTTGATTCTAAAAACATCTGATATGCTTTTCTACCAATAGGTAGAGGTGTTGTACACATCGAGCCAAGTATTCGCCCACTGGAAAAAGAATAATCTTCCTTTTTATATTTTTTTAAATCGTTTATTATCTGATTAATTTTCTTTTCTGTTTTCATATTTTTTCAGTTAAAACATGCATAGAGATACTGGAAAAAAGAGTTTTCGCCTTTAATTTTACCATCACATTTTAATATAGGTAAATGTATTTTGGTTACATGATGGAAAAAAACACTACCCCTAACGTTAATGAAGAAGAGATAACAAATTTTCTGAAATTACCAGTTTATACGCGTGAAGGAAAATATGTTGGACACGTTAGAAATATTTTTCTTGACCTTGATGAAAAATGTGTTAGCAGTTTGTTGGTGACTAATACTAATCCTTCATTAGTTGAGGGAACTGTTGATGTAGCAGTGCCATATAGATGGGTTAACTCCGTTGGCGATATTGTAATCCTTTCTCATTTCCCAGATAGGGTTACTACTCGTAAGGAATCTGAAGAAGAGGAAGAGACATCTGAAACCGATACAGATATAGATATGGTTGAATAAACTTAGATTTTTTGTTATTCAACGTTTCTTTTTCTACTTTTTGTAATTAATTCTGAATCTGTTTTTTTGTCGTTATAGTAAAAAAGTTTTGAGGTATATAAATAAAAGCTCTGTAAAAAACAAAAACTTTTATATAAAGAAGTAAATATATAAATATTGTATGGATATTGTATAAAGAAAGAAATGTACAACAATCTTTAAATAATAGAAAAAAATAAATATATATTGAATAAAAAAAGAATAATGGTGATAAGAAAAATGAATAAAAAACTGAAAAACATCAAAGCCATCCTAATGATATCAATACTTTTCTCAGGTATATTTGTAGCGATGGTTCCTGCAGCCTCAGCTGGACCAATAAAAATAGATTCTGTAATTCAAATTACAGCTTCAAGTTCAGCACTTCAGAAACCAGTAAAACCTATAACAGGTGACAGAAGGGTGCCTATAAATATAACTTACTCAACTTCAGGATTCTGGGCATCTGCCGCCGAGAGTAGACTCGCAGGTCAAAATGTTGAAATCTACTTAAGTGCAAAATCTTCTGCAGAATGGTTCACTGCTGAATTCCAAACAAACGTAGTTCAACCAAAAGCCCTCCTAAATGGAGATACCGTCACTGCAGTTCTTAAAATCGATGTAAACGAAAACGCTCCTGCTTTTGGAAGTGGAAAATGTACCATAGTAGCTGAATTAAAAGAAAAAAACATTGGTGTTGCATATAACATTAAACCAATGACTATTACACAAGATTTTACTTTTGATCCAGGATATCTCTCATCTATCAGCATCGTTTCAGATAGCCATTATAAACAAGTTTCACCGCACGACACTGCAGATTTCGATATTCAACTTAAAAATTTAGGTAATGGAGAAACCGAAGTTACTTTGAAGGTAGTGGACAAACCAGAAGGTTGGGTTGTAACTGTTCCTACAACTGTGACACTTGGATCAAAACAATATGATGGTGAAAGTACTGCCTCTGTAGCAGTAAACGTTAAACCTCCTCAAACCTTTGGTTATCACTATGATGTAGGTACCATAGAGCTCGAGGTTACTCCAACATATGCTAGAGAACCTGGTAACCCAGAATGGACCGGTAAAACTTATTCAGAACAGTTCCAAATCGAGAGTAGAGGTTTCGCAGTAGGTTCAGGTTTAGAACTTGCAATAGTTGTAACGTTGATAATCATAGCTATAGCAGCTGTCTTGCTTTACTTCCTGTACTTCAAGAAGAAAAATATAATCTAATATTTCTCTTTTTTTACTTTCAAACCCTCTCTCTATCCTTTATGGATATTGGCCACCGGATACTAACTATATAGAAATATAGTATACAATCTATCGTTGAATTGAATCTTATTCAACCAAGAGGTATCAAAAATGAAGATTAATATAAAAGTTCAACTAATTTCCCTAATATTATTCCTTCTAATATTGTTCAATTTTTCTTTTAGCTCTGTAACTGCTGTTACAATCGGTGATTTTGAAAAAGGTAATGCCTATGAACTTACACCTATAGTTAAAATCAGTTATGATAAAAGTGTTGCTAATGATCTGCTGTTGCCTGTTGATCAAAGTAAAAGCATTCCAATTTTCATGAATTTTAGTGTCTCTGGTACTTATGATGATGAAATGATGCCCTATCTTGAAGATGAAGGTGTTTTTGTAGATTTAAAAATAGTTGAAAAACCAGACTATTGTACTGCTACTATTTCCCCAAAGAAAACCACGTTCTATATTAAGAAAGGAGGCGCAACCTATAATGCCTCGCTGGCTTTGTCAATAAATGAAAGAGGACATGCTCTTTCAGTTGGAACAATAAAAATTCAGGTTGATGTTAACGGTATTGGTTCAATAAATAATGCGACTATAACTGATGAAATACAATTTATCCCTGGTTATCTCCCTCTGCTTGAATTAGATACAAAACAATCTAAGAAGAAGGTTGTCGCCGGTGAAATAGCTGATTTTGAGGTAAATATTAAAAATAGAGGTAATGCGATATCTGATATTTCTTTTATGGTTGTAGATAAACCAGAAGGATGGAAAGTACAGCTACCTGATGATTTAGAGGTTGACTTAGAATCAAACGTTACTATCTCTGCAAGAGGCCCTAAGACTTTTGGTTTCCATAATGATAGAGGAATAATCAAAGTTAAAGTGATCCCTTCCCACTATAAAAATGAGTCACTGGAAGGAAAAGATTATTTCTTAAGCTTCATCGTCCAGAGTGAAGGATTCTCAACACCTGGTTTTGGATCCTTTACATTGCTGCTCGGTCTATTAGCTGTTATTTCGATATTCAGATATAGAAAGAAAATCAAATTCAAAACTGTACGTAAGGAGGGGGAAGAATGATTAACAAAAAAGCTCTGACATGTATCATTCTGTTGATATTATGTTTCAACTTTTTTGTTCCAGCTACTACCGCTTCTCCTGAGGATGAAAATCCCGAAGAAACTACTGTTGAAAATAATCCAGAAACCAATAGATTAATTGATTCATTGATGATGTTCAGATTTGGCTTTCCCTATAAGTTGATGGAGAACGGAATAGGGTCGCCGATGATGCTTTCAAAAATATATCCTTGGATTATTTTTAGACTTCAGGAGCCAGCTTTTTTTGAAGCTATTCCAAACAATATTGATCTTAGATATCTTAATGATACTGTAATCGAAATAGGCATGTTAAATGAAAATAAAACCGATTGGACGACCAATCCACCAAAGTGGCCCTTAGCTGATAGGGAATATTATACATTTGATCTCGAGCTACCTGAAGGAATTCCTGAAGATGCTATACAGTATCATTTTTATCCAAATAACATTTTAGTACCTGGAGATGGTAAAAAAATGAAGGTGGATCTTCGCTTGGAAACTCAGTTTCCAGATGATTATGAGGTTCCTGATCAGTTTTCATTAACGGTAAATATTACCCGATTCCAGGTTATAAATAATCTTCTTAAGAATGCGTTTGAAATGCAAAAAGGAATTTCTGGAAAATTGTATTTTGCTACTGTAGGATGGCCTTTTTGGACACCATTCCTAAATGTACAAGGTACTAATAAAGAAAGTATTTATGTTGATCTTACTGTTAGAGAAGACCGTTTTCATCTTTTAGAAGTTAAACCTAGTACAAAAAAATATAGTTTAGGTTTAGATGAGATGAAACAGATACCTGTCGAAATTAAAAACAAAGGTAGCCATAGAGATACATTTAATTTTGAGGTAGAAGCTGAAAACGAGGGTAATCTTGATTTAGCGGCACCCAACTCTGTAACTTTGGATCCATATGAAGAAAAAACTGTTTATGTGACTGTTGGAACCCCTAGAGTATTTAATGATCCTGGAACTCTTCATTCAATTAAAGTTAGTGCTTACTCTGTCTATCAGGAGGATAAAGTTTTTAATAATACAGTGTCGGTGGTTACTGAAGGAGTATATGTTTCTGCAGGTAGTATTGTAAATACAGCTTTGACTACAATTGTTGTTCTATTAGCTGTAGCATTCCTATGGTTAAAAAGAAGTAGGATATCTGAGTTTTTATCCAAAAAACCAGCGGAAGAAGAAACCAAAGAGACAATCGGAGAGAGAGAAACTTCTGAAGAAGAACCAACTTTTGAATCTGAAGAGTTAGAGGAAGAGGAAGAAGTTGAAGAGCCTCCATCTGAAACAGAAGAAGAGGAAGAGCCGGAAGAAGAGAAGAAAGAAGAACCTGAGGAGGAAGAAACCGAGGAAAAAGAGGAGACCTCTGAATCTGAAAAGGAGGAAGAAAAATCAGATAAAAAACGTGAAAAAGAAAAAGCGATTGAACGAATTCTTAGAGAACAACAAAAACAGAGAGAACGATTCAATAAGTACTAAAACATGTTTTTATAGCGTTATTGTAAATATTTTTGGCCATACAACCATTAGAAAACCAGTGGAAACTATCAGCATAATAGCCCAGACTGTAGGGTTCCATTTTATTATTTTTATTCCATCTAGTGGACCCAACGGAAGTAAGTTGAAAAACGCTATAACTGTATTTATAAAACATATAAATCCGGTTATCTGCCCTAAAAGAGTGTCTTCTACAAATACAAACAGATATAGAAACAATGTCACCCCCGCAGTTAATATGTTAGCTAACGGACCAGCCATAGCTATCTGCCCGGTTTCATGTGTTCTTGATCCTCCGCGGAACATTACTGCACCTGGCGAGGCAAATACGATAGGTGTCAATAAGCCGAGTAACAACGCGGCGGAAAGTCCTTTTGGATACCATCTGTATTCTGACCATAACATGTGTCTCTGGGCTACAATTTTATGAGCTATTTCATGAAAAAAGAAAGCAGTAATTACTCCAGTTAGACACATCACGAATCCTATAGGCAGTTTTGATAGATTAAAACCTTCGTTTAAACCGGTCAATAAGTTGTTACCCGTTAAAGCAAAGGTAAACGCTGTTGATAACACTACTATAGAGATGGTGAGCTGTTGTATCTCCTGTAGGCTGAAGCTACCGAGTTTACTTGGTTCAACGGTTCCTTTTGGAAAATACATGTATTCCCGAGGTGGGATGTCTTTGAAATCCTTGTAGACTTTTTTTTCATTCATAAACTTTGTTTGCAACCCATCTTTCTTTATGATATCTAAGGTTGAATATGTTTTTAGGTTTAAAAAATGTTTTAAAAAATTTGTTTTAGGTGAAACCCAGGCTTAAAATGTAGGGTAATGCTATAAAAGTCCCTATCATGCTTCCAAGGTTAGCCAAAGATACAACGAGTAAAAGTTTTATGACTTTGTTCTGAAAAAACTCTGTCATATTCTCTATTTTACTTAAACTTTTGAAGTCTTTTACTCGTGGTTTATGGAATTTGTATTCTACATATCCTGCGATCCATCCTGCTGCAACGGCAGGGTTGAGACTTGTGATAGGTGCTGCTAAAAAAGCTGTGGCTATAGAGGCTGGATGTGCCCGGGCTATAATAGTTCCAACTGCAGAGAGAGCGCCATTGATTAGAAACCACCAGAGGAGAGCATTAGCTGCTCTCTCCCAGCTTCCAGTTATAAATATATAGATTATTATAGCTGCGAACGCTACAGGGATAATATATCCAATGTGTTTTAAAAAATGGAATCTTTTTTTAGGTATATGCTCTAACTCAGATAGATTTGTTGTGTCATCAACTTGTCGTAACTGTTTTTTTACGCCTTTTACATGTCCTGCCCCTATAACCGCTACAACTTTTTTTCCTTCTTCTGCTTTTTCTCTAATTTTTTTAGCAAGATATTGATCTCTCTCCGTTATTAATACCTGACTGACACTTGGCGCTATCCGACTGAATTCCTCCATCATACTAGTTATAACGTCTTCCTGCATTATCTCTTCAAGGTCTAACTCCTCTATCTCCTCTTCTTCGAAACCTACTAATGCTTTCAGTAACTCCCACACAAGCCGGATTTTTTCGAGAAAACCCATTTTCCGCCAGGCTCTCTTTAGAGTTATAGTAATATCTCGATCGGCTAACAATATCCCCAAGCTGTATTCATCTGCTGATTCTATAGCAGCTACCATCTCTGATCCAGGTTCAACCCCATGTTCTTTACCTAGCTTACGTTGAATTGATGACAAAAAAATTTGAGCCAACATTAGAAACGCTTTGTTAGATTTTAATAGTTCTGATATGGATGTATTTTCCCATTTCTTTTTTTCTGTTAGAGCTTTATATCTTTGTTCACATAGTTCTACAGCTACCACATCAGGTTTCTCGTTTTCTATAGTTTTTTTAACTTCCTCTACGCTACTCTCTGAAATATGGGCGGTTCCCACAAGAGTTATATTGTCATTTATTTTTTCTATCAAAGCGTTTATTCTCCAATAACTTCTTTCTGTAGACTGGGGGTTAATTTAAACAGATAGGTTATAGTTTTTAGAAAAGTTTTAAGTTTTCTGTTTTTTTAAATACTGAAATATTGGATAAGAAAACTTAATTATATCTCTGCTTCGAAATCTTCTATCTCGGGTTCAAAGTCATCATAAGACTCTATTTTACCTTGTTCTTTGAGTATAGCTCGAGTTAGCAGCCAGTATACCAGAGCAAGTGCTCTTCTCCCCTTGTTGTTGGTAGGTATAGCTAAATCCACATATCTAAGCTGGTTGTTTGAGTCACATAGAGCTACTACAGGTATACCTACGTTTTTTGCCTCTTGCAATGCTTGTTGATCGGCTAATGGATCTGTGACTATAACCATATCTGGTTCTAGGAAGTTTCCGCCGCTAGGGTTGGTGAGTGTACCAGGTTGGAAACGTCCTTCTAATGTATTGATGCCTGTATATTTTGACATCGTACTAACTGGTTTTTGTCCATATAATCTTACAGAGACAGCCAGTATGTTTTCTGGGTTGTATTTAGCTATTAGTTTAGCTGCTTTTTTGATTCTTTCATCTGTTTTTTCTATGTTAATAATGTAGAGTCCATCGTTTCTAACTTTGTATAGAAACTCTTGTATATCTGAAGTTTTCTGACGGGTGCCGATATGTACACCTGAAGTGAGGTAGGTTTCCTCTGGTATCATCATATCTTTGTTTTCATCTTGTTCTTCTGTTTTCTCTTTTTTTACTTGTTCTTCTTTTTCAGCCATAAAAGTTCTGACCACCATTTTTTTATCTTTATGATAAAGTTTCTCTTTTATTCTTTCCTTTTTACGGTAATAGGTATAGCATCTTCTTTGAACTCATGTAAAGATATATCTAAAGGAGATGTAATATCTTTAGGTATTTTTACCAGTGGGGGAGCCCCCATTGAGATCTGTAAAGCTCTTGCACCAACTATACGTGCTTTTTCGAATCTTGTATATTTTTCCAAGTTTATACACCAAATGTTTTTCTTTCTTGCTAACCAGTTGGAAACACCAAATACCGGAGATGTTTAAAAAGATTACTCTTAAAAAACCGTTTTTTATTTTAAAAAAATATAGATAGAGTAGTTTTTTTAGTAGCTTTCATCATAGAAGTTGTTGTTCCATGTTGAAAACTCGTTTAATGCTAACTGCATATCTATAGTCATATCCCTTAGTAGTTTCTCCATGTTTTTGTTTTCGAATTCTTTTACGCCGTCAGCATCTGAAAAAAGTCTTCCAACATACCCTCCCGACTCATTTTTATGTATCTCTATACTGTAAAGTGTTTCCTCCAATTTTTTCCCCTCTCTAAGCATTCTTTTTTTAGGAAATTTAAGGATCGATTTGTATAAAAACTTTTTGCCGGAGAAAAATATTTTTTTATATCATCCTTTCTAATAAATCGTTGATCTTTTCACCGCGGTATCCTAGTGAACCTTTTAGACTGTAGGGTTTTTTTACGCTTCTATATCCTTTTTCAGGGGGGCTGAGACGGAAAATAGGTTTAACAGAGGGTATCTCCTTATACTGTGTTTTTCCTTTTATTATAGCTTCTACCAGGCTTTTTACATCTTTATAGCTGGTTTCTTTTTTTAGATGATCTTTGTTTACCGGTTGATCTCCTTCTAGTCGCCCTCTCTCTTGTATCATTTTTGAAAGTATGTCTTGGTTTATTTCACCCCATGTTATGTAGTCTTTAGCGGTTTGAAGCATACCTTTTATTTTTTTGTTTTCGGGTAATATTACGCAGTGGTTAGCTCGGGTGAGATTCAAAAGTTGTAACGTTTTCTTTGTATCTGGTTTAATATTTATTTTTCCTTTAACTCGTACTGCTGCATAGACCATTTTTTGTTTAACCCTCCTTTTGTTGTGGCATAGCAGGCTGTTCCTCTTCTTTTTCCTCTGGTGAAATGCCTTCTATGATCCCAATTTTTTTTGCTTCCTCTGATTTAATCCTTGTCTCCACGTTTTGTATCAAAGCGTTGAACACTGCTTTAGCATAGTTTACTGTTGTCCGTGTTTTCCCTTTGGTAAACGCCCAGCAATCTTTTATACCTGCTAAGTTCAATATTTTTTTAGCGACGTCCCCTACCGCTAAACCTACACCTTGTGGAGCAGGTTTCAACTCTATGGTTACACTTCCACTTTTTCCTTTTATAGAAAATGGGACTGTATGTGGTTTTAGACAGCCACATTCCCAGCTGCCGCATCCTCTACGGATAGCTATGATGTTTAATTTTGCGCGGTCTATAGCTTTCCGTATACTAGATCCTACTTCTTTACCTTTACATTGTGCAAAACCAATATAGCCGTCATGGTTTCCAACTGCAACAGTTATCACAAATTTTACTCTTCTACCAGAGTCAGTCATACGTTGAACCATGTTTACATCAATGACTTCGTCGGCTAACTCAGGTAGCAAAACATCAACTATTTCAGATTCACGGATTGGAAGACCAGTTTTCAAAGCATCAGACATCGATGTTATTTCACCGCTTTTAACTAGTCGCCCTAGTTTGGTTTTAGGTTCCCATGAAACAGCTACGTTTCCTTTTCTTGATCTCTTTTTTCTCCTTGGAGTCATTGTTTACCTCCTAAAATTGTTTCCTTGATTTTTTTTACATCATTTTTAACTTTATCTTCTTTCATATGTTCACCGAGAATACGTTCTTCAGCGGGAAGTTTTTCTTCTCCGTGGGGACATTCTACACCTGCATCTAAAGCACCTTTTAGCACAGCGAAAATTCTGGATCCAGTAACTGGACGGTAACGTCCAATGTCTAATACACATTCTTTTATCCCTTGGTCTAGAGCTCTTTTACCTGCTAACAAACCGGTTAAGTAGGCAGCTGGTGTAGAAGATGTAGAGTATTTCCACCCCATGTTGTTTTCTAGTTCTTTAGAGAAACCAGATGCTACAACGTTATCTCCTTTTTCATCATAAATTATAAACTGTGCCCTCATGTGGTTCAAAGATTTTCTTACTACTAGACGGGGTTTACCTGATTTAAGAAGATTTAAACGTTTATGGTAATCTGTTCTTCCTTCTCTACGCCGTCTTGGTTTCACAGGGTAACGAGGTCCTTGTCCCATAGTATCACTTTTCCTCCTTATCTTCTTCTTTTATTAAATCTTCTGCTTCAAGCCGGGTTTTAAGATGGTTTTTACTACGGAATTCTCCACCTTTTGCTTTACGATAGTATTGTCTATATACACTACGGTCGATTTTTCCTTCGTCTCTTAACTTTTTAAGATATCTACGTAATGCACGGATAGTGGTCATCCATCGTTCTTTATGAGGTAAACGAGCATATTTGGCTCCTTTTCGTTTTCCTGCCCCGGTTCTACGGCCTTTTTTCTTCTGCTCAGCGAGATGTCTACCGCGTCCACGTGAAACACCTTGTTTCTGTTTTTTCTTTATAGCTTCACCCTCTATCAGCACTCTTATATCGTCTTTAGTTACAGCTTTCGCTATTTCATCAGCTCTATCGAGGTCCAACCATACACGTTTTTCCCCGCATTTAAGCAGTTGAGCAGCCATACGTCGTTGATTCCTTAAATCAGTCATCAAATATACACCTTAATTATTGATTTAGCTTTTATTTAAAACTCTTATATCTTTTTCTTCAGCTTTTTCTTCTATCTTAAGACGTTTCCTTGTTCCTACAGTGTGGCCGATACGAGCAGCCTGACGTTTAGGATCTATATCTTCTAAATCATCAACATTGTGAACCATTACTTCTTCAAAACCTGAAGGATGTAAACCACGGGTTTCTTTAGGCGATCTGAAACCTATTTTTACTCGTTTAGGGCGATATTTTCTGCTGGTACGCATTTTAGAATGTAAACCTTTAGGACGACGCCAGCTATCTGGCAGACGTTTATAACGGAATGATTCCTGTCTACGAGGAGTAGGTTTAGATTTTTTTATATTCTTACGGATTTTTAATAAATGTTCAACGTCTTCTGGTAAATCTGGTTTTTTCTTAACCTCGTATTCCTCTTCAACTGTTTCTACTTCTTCAACTTCTTCATCTTCTACTTTTGGTTCTTCTTCAGTTTTTTGTTCCTCGGTTTCCTTTTCTTCCTTCTCAGGTTTCTCTTCCTCTTCTTTTTTCTTCTCTTCTTCTGTTGGCTCTCCGAATTGTTCTTTTATTTCCTCAGCAAGTTTTTTACTGATGCCGTCAACAGCAGTAAAATCTTCGATAGAGGATTCTCTAATCTTTTTAATGGAGGTGAAACCTTGTTCATATATAGATTCTGCTTTTTTTTGACCGATACCTTTGACGTTAGTTAGTCTTTTTATAATATCTTGTTTCTCTGCCATCTTTTTTAGCTCCCCCTATTTCCTTTACTAACTAGATAGATACCATCTTGGTAGACACGTATATCTCTTTTTTTAACACGAGTTGCACGTTCTATGTTAGCGGCGGTTTGACCAATTTTTTCTCGGTCTATACCTTTAATCGTTAAATCATCTTCTTTACTTTCTACTGTTACACCGGGTAAAATTTTTGCTCTACGTGGAGATTTTTCACCTAGAAAGTTTTTGATGATAAGATAATCGTCTTCCACAGTAGTTTTTATCGGAAAGTGTGAATAAACTGTTTTCATTTTGTATTCAAAACCTTCAGTTAATCCTTTTATCATGTTACGGATATGAGTTGCCCATGTAATCAAAAGTGCTTTTTCTTTCTTCTTAACGTTTTTACTAGTTATCTCAACTTTTTCTTTGTCAACTTTTAGGTTGATTTTAGGATGGGTGAATACACGTGAAAGTTCACCTTTGTCGCTTTTAACCGTTATTTTGTCATCTTCTTTTTCAATCTGAACGTTTTCTGGCACGGTTATTTCCTCTTTTAATTCTGCCACTTTAGTCATGGTTACTATTTCACCTTCCCGTAAACGTTTTTAGTAAATATACGCAAGGAGTTTACCTCCGATTCCTTTTTCTTTAGCTTCGTTTTGAGATATGATTCCTTGAGGAGTAGTCATTATGAGCAACCCGAAATCTTGAGCGGGTAGATAACGGGCTTCCCATCTATCTAAATCCTCTCTTTTAACTGGATAACGTGGTTTTATAACTCCGCAGTTGTTTATATTGCCTTTGAGTCTAACTTTGAACTGACCTGCTTTACGATCTTCTATAAATTCAAACTCGTTTATGTATCCTTTTTCTTTAAGGAGATTTAATACGCCGCCTATAAGCTTAGATGAAGGTTGGATTACACATTCTCCTCTACCTGTAAGCTCAGCGTTTTTCATAAGGGATAAAGCGTTTGCCAGTGGATCATTCAACATATTACTTTTATTCCTCCCAATAATTGATTTATCTTGAAATATTTTTTATGAGTACTTTTTAAACCCCATTTCTTCAGCTTTTTCTCTAAAACATTGTCTGCAGAGATGTAAACCGTATCTTTTGATTATACCTCTTTTTCTACCGCATCGTTCACAGCCTTTTAGTCGCCCGTATTCTTTTTTCTTCTCTTTTATCTTCATTCTACAACCTCCACGTTGTATTGTTCAGAGAAAAACCCCATAGTTTCTTCTGGAGTGATTTGATGATGAGACGGTATCTTCCTACTTTGTATCCGTCTACGTTTAACCCGATATCCAGGTTTTTCCATAGTTACACAGACGTCCATACCAAAGATACCTATGTTAGGATCATATTTTTGATCTTCAAACATTGTGTGATCAGGTATACCAAATGAAACATTGCCTTGGTCGTCAAAAGAATAATCTGCTATCTTGTTTTCTCTAGTACCCAATGCTTTCTTCAGAAAGTTATGAGCTTTTTCTCCGCGTAGAGTGACTTTACATCCTATAGGCATACCTTTTCTCACTCCAAAATCTTTGTTCGTTATTTTAGAGTAAGTCTGGATTGGTTTTTGGTTGGTTACACTTTCTAACACTTGCTCAGCTTTTTTTAGACGTCCCCCTGCTTCACCTACACCGATATTAACAGTTACTTTTTCGATTTGTGGACCAAACTGTTTGTTTTTTTTTGTATTTTCAGCCATCACAGTTTCACCTCAGGTAGAGTTATAACTGGTTTGGTTTTACCTATAGGGAAAACGTAGTCTTTAAGTGTGGAAAACTCTTTTTCGCTTTTAATGTAAACCAAGTTAGATTTAGATGAAGACACAGTTTCTATCCTTTTTATTTCTCCTATTTCACCAATGTGTTTACCTCCGGTTATCATAGAAACAGTTCCTTTGTTGAATCTGAAAGTCTTCTTTATCTTACAATTTTTAATAGATAGTTGAATTACGTCACCAATGTTGTATTCATCTTTCTCTGCTGTGATGTTTTTTCCGTCATGTAAATTAAGCTGTATTTTAGCATTTTTCAGATTCATCTTATTTTTAATTTGGCAGAGTTTCCAAGAAGCGTTTTTAGTTTCAATTGGAACTAAAACCAGATGACTTTTACGATCAAACAGTATTCTGAAATGTTTTTCCATTTTGGGGATAGATATTACATCCATAAATCCACAGGAAAAACGATAGTCTCTTTGGATGTTTCCATCTACCTTTATTCCTCCAGAGGAGATTATACGTTTACTCTCTCTTTTGGTGTCAGATAATTCAAGATAATCCCTTAATATTAAACCTAAAGGAACAGCTTTGGCTTGGTGATGTGGGCCCGCAGTAGGTTTTATAGCCCATTCTTCTTCCTTCCGACTTACTTTCCATGTTCGTGGGGTGGTAAGTCTCTTCAGATGTTTACTCATTAGTTTTCTTCCTCCTTATCTTCTTTCGATGAACTAGATTCGGAAGTTTTGTTTTTTTCATCTTTGTTTTTCTCATTTTTTGTTGAACCTGATTTTTTACCAGCTGTCTTCTTCTCTGTTTTTTTGGTTTTACTTTCTTTCTGTTTTTCTGTTTTCTTTTCAGTTTTTTCTTCGATTTTCTCCTCTTCTTCCGAGGGTTCTTCCTCGACTTCCTCAGCTTCCGCTGCTTTCTCCTCTTCTTCTTCTTTTCTCTTCCGTTCTTCTTCCTCTTGTTCTTTAATTTGTTCCTCTGCTTCTTTCTCTATTTCTTCACGGGCTTCGTTGGAGGCCCTTTCTTCAAGTTTCTTTCTTCTCCATTTATCAGTAAGATTAAGCTTAGTGATGAGAACATTACTTGGATGTATTGGTTTACCGATTCTGTTTCCATCTGCTTTGGTTATTACTGCTCCTTCAACCTCTAATCTACCATTCCTAGTGTCAACATTTACTACTTTATCTTCAAGTCCTCTGAAGCTACCTCTCATGATTTTTACTGTATCCCCTTCTATAACTGTAACACTTCTACGATCATATTTCAACAGTAGATCTTCCTCTAAATGAGCAGCAATATTTTTCCTTCTACGATGATGAGGAGCATTGTACATATTTTTTCTTTGTTTACGTGGTTTTTTTGAACTCATTTTGATATCACTCATCTATTAATTCCCTCATATTTTTTTATATAATAATAGTAGCATTTGAAGCGATTTTCGGCCAACGTTCAGCGGCTTCCAGGGCAACTGGGCCTTTTATCATAGTACCTTTTGTCTCTCCTGTTTCAGTCATAAGTACAGCAGCGTTGTCTTCAAACTGAACCATAGTGCCATCTGATCTCCGAAATGGTCGTTTCTGTCGTACGATAACAGCTTTAAGAAGCTGTCTTTTGATATCAGCGGTACCTTTTTTAACAGCCACTATAACTAGATCGCCTACACCGGCACGTGGATATCGACGGTGTGTACCTTTTATCTTGGGAGTTGAAACTATTTCCACGGTTTTTGCACCTGTGTTATCTATACAGTCAAGCCTAGATCCAGTAGGCAGACCTCTCATCGTTCGACCCGGAATACCTTTCATAAATTATTCACCAACACATAAATTTCTTTTAGAGTTTTTCAACTATTACAAATGATTTAGTTTTACTCAACGGTCTACATTCAGCGATTCTCACTTTGTCACCTACGTTAGGTGTGATACATGATGGACAATGGGCAGCATAAGCTGAACTTCTTTTTTCATATCTTTCATATTTAGGAACATAATGCATATATTCTCGTTTCACTCTGATCGTCCTCTGCATACCTATAGAGGAGACTACTCCTGTTATAACCTGCCCTCTAACTGGTAGAGTTCCATGGAACGGACAGTTTTCATCCTCACAGGTTTCTTTTGGAGGTTTAACGTCTAAACCTATATCTCTTGCTTCTGCTTTTTTTTCTGCCACTTTTGTTTCACCTAACATTTTTTTATTCTATCTTCAGGGCGATATATTATTTTTTGACCGTCGATCACAACGGTTTTATCGTCATTATTCTTAAATTCGAATGATGCGATTTTTTTCGCAATTCTTTTAACTTCATTGGTTTCCTCATTTTCTATGAGGAAAGTGTTTTTTGTTTCGTCAACAATTACACCAACTCGGTTTTCCCATGTAGGGTCGTCGCAATTTTTTATTTTAACACGGCGACCTATAAGTTCACCTTTCGCCAGTGTTTTTTTATTCATTTTATGTTGACCTCTCAGTCAAACTTTTTTGTTTTGTATTTTTTGTCTTTTTGGTTCAAAACCCTTGTAAATGTTTAATATTCCAGTTGGTTTCAAACCAATGTTCTTTCGTATTCTTTTTATTTTACATCTACTATGAAACCCATTTTCTCTAGGGTTTCTTTAACTTTTTCTCTGTGGTCGCCTTGTAGCTCAATTTTTCCTTCTTTGATCGTGCCGCCGCTTGCACATTTTTTCTTCAACTTTGTTATCAGGGAATCCATGTCGAGTTCGTTTGGATTGAGTCCTTCGACCACGGTCATCTTCTTTCCATATCTACGTTTGTCGACAGCTATAGTGATTTTTTGTTGTTCTCTTGCGATGTCTTCACATACACAGATTTCTTTTGGGAGACCACATTTTGGACATATTTCACTCATTCTATTTCTCTTTCCTCCCGCATGACGGTTAGGAGTCGTGCTACAGTCCGACGTAGCTGTCGGATTTTACCTGGGGATGGTGGAGATCCACCCATAGCTGCGACTCCTCTTTCATGCATTAGTTCATTTTTTAATTCTTCAAGTTTTTCTTTTCTTTCTTCAGGAGTAAGCTTTCTTATTTCTTTTGTTCTCATTTTTCATCCTCTTCTAGGATTTTTGGTAAATGTTTAATAATATTTTCTGCAGTTTTTTGACCTATTCCTTCTATTGATGAGAGTTCGTCTATATTCATCTCGTAGACTTCTTCCACCGAGGTTACACCTTCTTCTTTGAATCGTTTAACTACTGATGGTCCGATTCCTTGAATCTCTGTTAGTTTTTTAATATCTGTTTTTTTCTCTGGTTTTTTGGTTTTACTTTCTTTCTGTTTTTCTGTTTTCTTTTCAGTTTTTTCTTCGGTTTTCTCCTCTTCTTCCGAGGGTTCTTTAACAGTTTTTATATTTATTTCGTCGGGTAGTTTAGCATCTGGTTTCATTACTCTGACTTTTACACCTAAAACTCCGGCTTTTATTTTTGCAACTGCATATCCTTCATCCATGACTTCTTTCGCTGTTTCTCCACAGTATTTAACATGACCTTCTGTGAATTTTTCGGTTCTATGACGAGACCCTGTTAGTTTACCAGCGATGATTACTTGACATCCTTTTGCTCCGGAACCCATGATTCTTCTAACAGTGGAATGTCCTGCTCGCCTAAAATGCCATCCTCTCTCCAATGCTCCAGCAAGTTTTTCAGCCATTATCTGAGCGTTGAGAGAAGATTTTTTTCCTGCTTCCTCAATCTCTATCTGAGGGTTTTCTACGTTGAATTTCCTTTTGATTTTTGCAGTGAGTTCTTTAACTCGTCTTCCTCCTTTACCTATCACTAACCCTGGTCTTTCAACAGTTATACTTATACGTGTACCCATTGGCGTCCTCTGTATATTCATACCGCCGAAACCTGCACCTTCGATTTCTCTGATGATATACTCTTTGATTAGTATGCGGTTTGTGTTTTCTTTTATAAATCTTCGTTCTCCAGCCATTTTAACTATTCAACCTCTTCAAGAATTATTTCGATATTAGTTGTTTTCTTATTTTTTGCAGTGGCTCTACCAAACGCTCTTGGTGTTATGCCTCTTGTGACTCTTCCACCATAGGTGGATACATGTTTTAGTTTCATAGCTTCAGCGTCAAATCCTTTGTATTCAGCATTGTTTTCAGCGTTTTTCAGAGTTTTAAGCATATGTCTAGCGGCTTTAATCGGGTAGCTACCAGATCCCATATTTTTCTTATGTCCTTTTCCTTTCTTGTGGTAAACATTTGGTAAAGCACGTTTTTTATCAATTATCTCTTGAACATATTCTTTTGCATCTACCAGAGTTTTACCTTTTATAGCATAAGCTAGATTCTTCGAATCTTTAACTGAGCATTCAAGTTCATATCCATATGCTTTTGCAGTTTTATCCGGATCAACATCTTTTGAATACTTCATATTATATCACTACTTTAATGGCATAAATTTAGAGGAACGAGTTGCTCCTATGCCGGGGCCAGTATGTTCAACTTTTTTACGAGTCAATGCAAACTCTCCTAGATAATGGCCTATCATCCCTGGTTTAATATCGACTCTCTTAAACTCTTTTCCGTTATGAATATGTATCTGATGGCCAACGAAACTCGGCAGAATCACCATATCTCTACAGTGCGTCTTTATGGGTTCATCTTCACTAGCGTTTTCAATGTCTTTAAGTAATTTATTCTGAGTTCTAGTTAAACCTTTTTTAAGGGACCTTCTTTTTCTTGCTGGAAGTAAAGACATAAACTCTTCAATTGAAAGATCTTTAAGTTCTTCAAGAGTTAAACCTCGATATTTGAACTCCTTCTTTTTGAACTCAATTTTTTTCCTTCTTTTCCTTTGTCTCCTACTCTTAGCCATGTTTATTTACCTCTTCCAGTCTTTTTAGCAGATATACTTCCAACTTTTCTACCAGGCGGTGTACTTCGTCTAACTGTAGTCGATTTCCCGATATGCTGATGGCCGCCTCCACCATGTGGATGATCTACCGGATCCATTGCTATACCTCGAACTTTTGGGAATAATCTTCCTCTTCTCTTACGAGCAATATGTTTTTTACCAGCTTTAAGAAACGGTTTATCTTTTCTTCCGCCACCTGCTGCTACACCAATGGTAGCACGGCAGTCAGAATCTAACGTTTTAAATTTACCTGAAGGCAGCTGTACAACAGTTTTCTTTCCACTCTGTGAAACAACTATTGCATTGGTTCCTCCAGATCGAACTAGTTTACCGCCGTCACCTGGTGAAAGCTCTATATTGTATACTGGTGCTCCTTCAGTTATTTTACCGATAGGTAAAACATTCCCTTTTTTTTGCCCTTGTTTCTTTTTTGTAAAATTTATTTCTTCTCCAACTTGTGCTCCTTCAGGAGCAGGTATTTTTATTTCTTCTCCAGAGTCAAATCTTACTGTGGCTAATGGAGCTGTATGCCCTGGATCATGGAATATATCTGAAATTATTCCTTTATCTGCTTCAAAGTTCGGATAGTTTATCCTTCCTTTAAATCGATGTGAAGGGACTGTAAATCGTCCTTTTTGACGTCCTCTTCTTCTTGTGATTATTCTTTTACCCATAAATCTTCAAACCTCTCAAATAGTTGACAATATCTATTTTAGAATATACCTATCCTCATTCCTATATCTTCTGCCTTTACTTCAGGAGCAAATTTAACTATAGCATGTTTCCCATCTTTAGCTATACGTGTGTTAACTTTCATTACTTCAGCGTCAAATAAACGTTCCACAGCATATTTAACCTGTTTTTTTGTAGCAGTCCGTTTAACTATGAATTCCAAAGAGTTGTTGTTATCCATTAAATCCATAGTTTTTTCAGTTACATAGGGATGAAACACGATTTTATATGGATCCATCATCAGTTTTCGCCCCCTATTTTTTTGAGAGCGGCTTCAGTGATCACTGTAAGCCTACCCGGGGTTCCACCCGGCGCTAAATAATCTACACGTATTTGCTCTGGTGAAGCTACGTCTACACCTGGAAGGTTACGACAGGCTTTTTTTACGTCATCTTTGGTTGAAACCACCAACACTGATCTAGGTGTTTTGTATTTTCGTCCTCTCATTTTTCCTTTACCTGCTCTGATATGTCTACCGTTTTTAGCTCGTAGAACGTCGTCGTATATCCCTATTTCTTTGAATATTTTGACTGCATCTTGCGTCTTCTTTATTTTTTCAAATTTGTTTTCAATAACGATCGGGAGTGTAATGTCTTTTTTAAAGTTATGACCTCTTTTTTCCGCCAGGTTTTTGTCGGTAGTTGAGGCTATAGCAGAGTTATGTGCTATTTTTCTTTCTTTTTTATTCATTTTTTCTTTCCATATTTTCTCTGTTTTAGGCGGATGTGCTCGTCTTCCTCCTACTACACCTGGTGCTAATGCTGCTCGGTTTCGTGGATCTTGGTTTATACGTGGTACTCTACTCATTCCGTGTCCTTTACCGATGTATTGAGTAGCGTGTTTAGCTCCTGCTCTAGGATCTGGTCCATATGGTTGTCTTTTGTTTGATCTTAAAATGTTAAATGATTTCTTTATGATATCTGGACGGTATGGAGTGTTGAATACCTCTGGTAGATCAATTTTTGTTTTTGAGCTGCCGTCAATCTGATAAACATTTACTTTTGTCATTTATTACACACCCTGTTTACTAGTAGTTGAAATATATGTGATTTCTGGTTTTTCAACTTCTACACCACGTTTATATCTTATGGCGTCTCTTAAACCTATCACTCTTTTAGACGGGCCAGGTATTGAACCATGGAATATAAGATATGAGTTTTTTACTTTGCCATATTTTTTAAATCCGCCAGATGGAGTTATTTCTTCACCGTTTTCACCTATTTTTAATACACGTTTGTTATATTCTGTTCTTTGATGATAACCCATTTGACCTGCTTGAGGTACAGTTGCTTGTACCCAGTTAGGATGCCATGGTCCTAGGTTTCCTATCATACGTCTATGCTTGGAGTTTTTATGGGTTAAAAGTTTGACTCCCCATCTTTTAACATGTCCTTGGAAACCTTTTCCTTTGGTTACGGCTATAGTGTCAAGCATATCTCCTTCTTGTATAACATCATCAATTTTTACTTCTTTACCTAGGATTTCTTTGGCATAATTGATACGTTCTTCTATACTTCCACCGCCTATACGGAGTTCCCTGACTTCTGGAACTTTTTTAGGTATGCCGCTGACTAGTTCAGGTTGGGTATAAACTATTACACGTATGTCGTCAGCATCTTTTGTAAAATCCCACTTTGTTTTTTTGTTCTCTTTAGGCACGGGTAGTCTTTTTGATAGTTTTGAATCTATGTTTTTAGCCCATTTTTCTCCAGTAGTTTTTAAACCATGAGCTGTTTTTTTGTATGTTCTCACTGCTGCGATTTTTAATGGCGGTGTTTCAACGACTGTTACTGCTTCTCTAACCTCTTTTCCAGAAGTTGTTGATGTAGGTCTGTAGTCTACCATGAAAACATGAGTCATACCTGCTTTATAACCAAGGAAACCCTGTATCTTTGGTTTTTTGCCTTCCCTTTCAGGCCAACTTTTAATCTGAGGGGTTTCTTTCCTAGCTCTCTTTCTCGGCGAAAAGCCTTTTGATCCTCTTTTTGGATGATGCGTTTCTGGCATTGTAAATAACCTCTATACTTTCAAATACGCTTTTTTAACAGAGGTAAAGATAACCGATACAGTTACACTTCATTTAGGTGCGTTTCGTGTTATCTATACCGTGACATTTTTTCAAACAAACCTAAAATCTTTGAGATGGTTGTTTGAAAACGGGTTATCTTTAGGCAGATATTGCCCGGGTTTAATGTCTGGTGTAGACAGAGAGAGAATGCATTAGGGGTGTGATATATAAATGTTTTTGAGAATAACTCCCTTTTCTCACTTTGAAAAAGCTTTTTACTTTAGATATACGGTTTAGAATATTTTTGGTATAATTCTCCATGGAACTTTTTCCATATATTTCCGATACTCTTCTCCATATTTCTTAAGTAGAATTTTTTCTTCGTCAAGAATACTCCATATCATTATAGGTATAGCTAGTGTAGCTATTAGTAACGCTGCTGTGGAACAAAAAAAGAAGGCTAAACCATACCCTACAATCAATAGTGATGTATAATGTGGATGTCTTATTTTATTGAATATACCTTCTGTTACCAGCTGGCCATGGTAGTTTTTATGCCAGAAGATCTCCCATTTAAAATAGACGTAGCTCCCAATAATGAATGTAGTTAAACCTATTATTATACTATATATCATTTTTATAGGTATTTTCCAGACTCCATATATCGCAGTTAATGGCCCAATCAATATGATCAGGAGTAATGGGGCATAGTGGGCTATAAATAAAGCTCTGAGTTTTTTTGGAGGTTTATATTCTAGAAAAAACATCTCTTCGTTCGCTTTCTTTTTATACTATTTTTATTCCGCCCTGGTCTATCTTCATTTCTTGTGGTTTAAGGGTGTGTTTAGTGTTTCTCATCTTGAACACAGAAAGTTTTCTGCGGTTCATCGTTGGATCTAGGCTTAATGTTATTACTCCGTCTGCAAGAAACTCTGATACTCCATCTCTGGAGAGTTGGGTTGATCCGTAGGGTAGCTCTGAGGTTACTATGGAAGTGGATTTTGATGTTTCTAGAGCGTTCATGATGTATCTTAGATGAAGTCTTTTTGTAGGGAGTTTTTTATCTGAGGGGAAATCCTCTGAGTTTATAATGTTGATGTCGTCATGACTCTCCATTTTTCTTAGATAGATTGGCATCTCTGATAGAGGTGTTATAGAGTCAAGAACTATCCTGTCGTATTCTCCAGACAATATTTCGTTGGTCATGCTTTCATAGACAAGTTTTTGGTTAATGTTTAAAAAACGGAATTTAACATTTCCTTTATCAATAAAGGGTTTGAAATCTAGATCTAGTTCTTCGGCTTGAGTTAGAAGTCCTTCTATTTTTTTGTCAAGAGTCAAAAATAATCCTTTCTCTCCGTTTTTTGCTCCTTCATAGAGAAATTGGAAACAAAAAATGCTTTTTCCTCCGCCTGGTGGGCCAGATACCAAAGTTATAGAATTTTTTGGTACTCCTCCATCTATTATGTTATCTAATCCGTCTATGCCGGTTTTTAATCTCTCCATTTTAGATTAACCATCCCATCTATGTTATTTATTTTGCTATTTTGTTATTTCTCGTATAGTGTCACACTCTTATATATATTATGTTGTTATGGAGGGAGTTGTTGGGATTAATGGATGCTTCATATCCGGCTTTTTTAATATTTTAAATATATAAAAAATGTGTTTTTTTGTTTTTTCTTCCTTTATATTTATATATAGGGAAAGAGTTGTTCAGAAATATTTATATAGTTAAAAAAATAAAAATAATAGTGAAGATAGTGTATCTGAGGTGCTTCCTTAGTTATGAGCAAGCCTAAAATAAGAATATGGATCTGGTTACAAAACGGCAAGCCGATGAAAGCTATAACCTGTGTAGAAAAAGGAATAGTAAAAATTTATAATGAAAAAGATGAACTGATATTGAAAAGAACAGGTTTAAAAACACAACAAGTTAAAGAAACAGAGAATACTATTTTGAGATACGGTGCCAAAAGAGTAGATGAACATGAAGCATCTTTTAAATTTCTGTAAAGAATAGTTCTATCAACTTCACATTTTTTAACATTTTTATTTGAAAATTTAAACCTTTTTCAGAAATATGATTTTCTTTATTACATAATAGTATTCTAATAAAAAGTTAATTATAAATATATGCTGAGCTATTATCTTTCTTTGTAACTTATTTACTTTCTTGAATCGGGGGAACAAAAAAAGGTGAAAGATAAAAGCTCCTTGGGAAATTTTTTAGAAGACGAACGAGCGGTTTCTGAAGAATTTACTTCTCTACCTGCTTTATCAGTAGTCATGATAGGGTTCACAGTGTTTATCCTACTGATAGCAAACACATATACCAATTATAATAACAACATTGAAAATATGGATAAATACCAACAGGCAAATCATCTCTTAAATAAGCTTACCAATCCAGACTGTTTTTTCATAAAAAATGGAGAAACAATAAATCTACCTTTACTAAAAACAAGCGATACCGAGTTAAACCAATTAAAAAAACAATATCAATCTCAAGGTGTAGACTTCATTATAAAAGTCTCATATGAAGACAAAATAGAAACATTTCCTGCTACTGAGGATATCTCTAATTTAGAAACTGGAAACAGAGTAGCTGTATCAAAACCATCTGCAGTCTATATAAATCCAGCTTATACAAAACCAGGGAAAATAACTATAATAACGTGGAGGAGGTAGATGAAAAAAAGAAATTTTTTGAACAACACTTCTGCTATCTCCCTGATGTATGATGTAGCACTTTTCATGGTGATGGTTTCTCTGTCAGGATTAGCTATGCTTCCAGCGTTACAAAACAATGTACCTCTAAACACCTCTTTAGATGTTAAAAGAAAACAGATAGCTGAGGATACTCTAAACGCAGTTCTTTCTACCCGGATGGATGAGTTCCAATATGATCAAAAAATGCTTATTACATCGAAAAATAGAGAGCAGCTCCATAAAACGCTGGCCCAGCATATAGCAGAGAATCTAGCGGGCCAATACCCTAAATATAAGGATACATTAATTGAGGAAAAAGCTCGGGAACTTTCAGAGATACATAAACTTTCTTTACCGGAGCTCTTAGTCAAGTTAAAACTCTTTTCTTTAGTTCTTAGTCTGCAGATACCTCAGGAAGATTTTGTAAAAAAACTAGAAAAACAAATAGAAAGCACTTTAGACTATTATCTTGCAGATAAATACAGTTTTAGATTTTCTGCTGTATGGAAACCTAAAGATATCCTTTTGGGGGAAATACAGCTGGGTGAAAATCCACCAGTTGATGATTGTTTTGTGTCGGAGACCTACATAGTTATGCCTTATAACTCCATTGAAAGTTTTGAAAAATATATCATGCTGTCAGCGGAACCTTTGGATCTTCCTTCTATTCAACGTGCAAAGGTGAGACTTGTGTTATGGAGGGATTAATTTTTTTGAAATCAAAACTTAGAAGTTTTTTAAAAGACGATAAAGCTCGTATACCTTTTTCTGTCATCGGCGTTTTTTTGATATTGGGTAGCAGTTTCACGGCGGTATACGTATCTAAATTAGAGGCTGATAGATCCCTTCAGATAACTCAAAATATGGATTTAAACAAAGTTGAAAACTTGATAAATCGAGCGGAGGCAGATTTGGCTAACGCGTTAAACATAGCAGCTCTAAAAGCTCTTAAAACCCTTGGCGAAAAACCAGTTATAACCCCTGCTAACACTGATAAACATGATTACGGAGACTCTGCCGTTGAAATAAACATGAACCGTGTTAAAACAATTATACAGAAAGAGATGAATAACTATCTAAAAACTTGTTTTAGCAACGATGTTTTTAACAATGGAGATTATGCGATAAATGTTGTCTCTTCTGGTGAAACCAACCCTATCGGTTCAAGAGATGAAATTGATGTTGAGCTTATAAAAATGCAGCTGAATCGTCTGTTTACCGTCGAAATCATGGGTCCAGATAAAAAAAGGAGTCATCCGGTTTACTGTATTGCAGATCTTCTAGTGCCTGTGGAAATCAAAAAAATCGGCGGAGAAAACTCTAAAGTCGTTGATACTAGAGAGTTATATATTGAGACCATTGTAACTTCCAGATACAATCTTTTGGAAAACTTGGTTGAGGAATATCAAGATGAGATTGATGGAACTCCTTGTTCGCTTTGGACTGTTACCACAGCTCTTTCTAATATCTATTCGCTTGCAAGGGGGTACCAACATTATAGTGAATATGACCCTGGTAACGTGGTAGACAACGAACATCTTGAATCTATAGTTAACGGAGGGTTGTTACTTCAGCAGGGTTTTGTTTTTGGTAGTGTAGATCCTTGGGCTCTTGCTGATTTCACTGTCACTACTGCGTCTAAAGTTGGAGGTGATGAATCTAAAGCTGCAGAGATAGAAAAAGTTGTAGATAAAATAGAAGAAAATATTGAGAAGGGTGAAGACTATTATACTATTACATCTGAACAATTTTCCTCAGTTGCTTCTTCTCCTGATGAAGATAAACCTCATCTTTATCGTAACCCTAAAATAGATATTTCGGAGATAGCTGAATCGATACTGTATGACACGGTGAGTGTCAAACTATTTTTTGAGAAAAACAACAGAGAAATAAACGAAATATTAGAGTCGCCTTCAGAAAGAGATATACAAAATGTTGTTGAAGATAAAAGAAAAAAAGGATATCAACATGTAGATACAAAAAAACTTGAAATGGTTGATAACGAAGATACAGTACAAAAAATAGAGGAAATTTTATCGTCGGTTTATACTGCGGATTTTAAAACTGTTGTGGATAGGGAAAAAGACAATGTTGAACTTGGTGGTCATGAGGGCTATCCTATAAATAATGGCTCCTCTAACTGGAGGTTCAAAAGTCATCGTTTAATAGAAACCCAGCGTAAACCGGCTAAAGGCAACATAGCTCCTGGTTCAGTAATGTATAGTGAAAAATATCTGTTAAAATATGGGAGAGACCATTTTTGGAGTAATAAAAGCGTTGATGAAAATGGTAACGTTACTTGGGTTGAATACACATGTAGAGATAGTAAAACAGAATATGTTTCTATAGACATGATTCTGAAAAGTTACTCTGAGATAGATGGAACAAAAAATGACATAATGGATGTTTTTTACAAAAAAACGTTTTTTGGTTTAGATTTAAACCTGATGGATACAGTTGACCGATACAAAACAATATGTTTTAAAAGTGAAAACATAAGGAAATGGGTTAGAAATGGGGAGGGAGAAGTGTTCTCTAAAAAAATTGTAGGTGAACATAGCTTTTTAGATAAAAAAATCTGGTATGAGTTAGAAGAGCTGCTGACAGAGGTTAAAAAAATAAAGCAAGATGAATCTATAAACTCGGCGAACTATCCAGATCCTATAGCGTTGATGAATGCCGCTAAAACGGATTTGTTAGATAAACTACAAAGTCGAAAAGAAGATTTGTTGAAAAAAGATGAGTATTTCCAATTTGGTTTTTTTCTTTCAGCAGGTGCAAAAAGTGTTTATCAAGCTAAAAAATGGTATATAGAAAAAATTGAGGAAGATATAGAGAAGTATTTTAGCAGATGTAACAATAAGATAGAAGATGAAATCGACAACGCGCTTAATAACTACAACATAGATTCTGGTGATGTAAAACAGGCTTTAGATGACAACGTTGTAAACAATTTCAAAAAAGAGTTGTCTATCCCATTGGGCTATGATATGTCTATAAAAGGAGAATGGAACGAAGAAATAAAGATATTAGTGAATCAAAAACCCAATTATTTGGATCCATCTGCAGAGATTACTGTTTCTGAAGAGGAAAATAAAATCGAAGATGAAACTTTTTATCCTCTAAAAATAAAAAACACTTGTGTGCTAGGTCCATCTGGTATACCATTGTTGCCGCCTACTCCCGCTACCCCCTGGGTGGTAACTTTTAACTTATGGGTTATAGAGGTTAAAGGGGAGTACAAAGAATTTCGAGTTGAAGACACTTCTAATGAACCTCATTTTTCACCACGAGAAGGCCATATGCCTCAGGTTTATGTTAGGAGACATGAAGCTATCAAAAATATAGCTGGTGAAACAATAGGGGAAAACACTCGGATAAACTTTGACTATACTACAGTTGCGGTGTCTGTGGTTCCAGCATGGGGCTGTATGGTGGGAGATACAGAAGGAGGTATAGAGGAAAAAACAGAGGGTATGAGTTAAATACTTGGTTATCAGAGAGCTGTGATACTATATGAAAAAACTGTTATTCGTTACAACCATTTTTTTGATTGTATTTCTTATTCATATGCCTTTGAGTCATGCTGGAGATTGTGGATATGGTTCGTTAGATGTATGGTATAGTAAAGATAGACAGAAATGGGTTAAAGCCACTGTTCACAATGAAACTATACAGCTTGGCGAATCATTCTACGTAAAAGCGACAGTTAAACCTGCTTTTAATCTTTTATCTGTTAGTATTCGTCTATGGGAGACCGGTGAGTCTTCCTCTGAGGATTCCTCATATCAGCTTTTGCAAGGGGAAGAAGCATTTTATCGTTACTATGATATATTAGATGTACAGAAAAACGAAGAAAAAACATATATCTTGAAGTTTAGAGTTAAACCCAATAGTAGTTGGTATAACGCCTATGCTCCTTTAAATATCTACGCTCAATTCGACAAAAATGTTGATGACAACAGGTATATATCTTTCACCGTTGTTAACTTATATATTCAAAACGAAACTTGGAGTCAAACCTCAACTTCTTATGGTCAAAACAAAGACCGGGTTAGAGAAACCTCTATGGTTGAATGGATGGCTCTTATTATGCTTCTAATAGCTGTAGCTTTTATAAGAAAAAAATATTTTTATTAGAATTCATCGATAAACATTATGTCAGATAGTTTTCTCTTTGGTACATGTAAAATATCTTCTTCGTCACGCCAGTATTCTACTGAGTTATCTTCCATGTCTTCAACCATGCATTCTTCATCTTTATAACCCAAAGCAATCACTGAATCAATTTTATATCTATCTGGTACATCTAAAATTTTTTTAACTTTTTCTCGGTCGACGCTTCCAAGAATACAACTACCTATATCTATGTTTTCAGCGGAAAGCATGATGTTTTCTGCAGCTAAACCCACATCATAGCTATACCATTTATTATCGGTATCTGCCACCAATATGACTATATAGGCTGTTGGCTGCTCATCTTTACTTGGAGACCAGTCTTTTAGATAACCTGCCCATCTCAAAGTCTCAAAAATCTGCCTGCATAACTCCTTTTTATGTACTATACAATAACGGAGTGGCTGAAGATTAGCAGCTGAGGGAGCTAAACGAGCAGCTTCTACCATCTTCTTGAGCTTATCTATCTCTATAGGTCTATTTTTGAAACGTCTTATACTACGTCGCCTTGCAATACAGTTATTGGTATCCATAAATTATCTATTTTCCTCCTCGTTAAATATGAAATTAGATCTAGCTTATAAAAATAATTCTTTGTTTAAACAAATGTTGAGGCATAACTTTCTTTAACAGTTGTGTATTACATCCTAAATTAAGCAAAAATGGTTAAAAAAGTTAGAAGAGCTCGGACTTTTGCAAGAACTGCGTCTAAATCAATGGAGAAACATATTATAGAGAATGCTAAACAGATCAAAGAGAACCCCTACCTTGTTCTACCAGAATATGATGATAAATACTCTAAAAAATATTTTAAGAAACCAAAGAAAAAAATCAGTAAAGTAGAGGATTATATCGACAATCCAGAAAAACTGGAGAAACTGTCTAAAAAAAGAGATATTTCTGGAGCGGTGGCGGGAACCATAACTATAGCTCATTCAGAAAAAGCTCCGTATCTAGCAGTGGCTAAACTACCTGACGGCGAAATAACCTATGCTAAACGGGGGCGTGCAGATAAAGAAGATCTTATCGCGGTTCAACATTTTGACAGTCCTGTTCTAAGATTACTTGGAATTAAAGATCTTGTTTTGAAAAAAAAGCTACATGTCTACTCTTGGAGTCAAGGTTTTGTATCAACTGGGAGAGAAGCTAACCCTCCAAAAGAATTCATAGATTTTTTGATAGATCATATAGGTGTTGCTAAGAAAAATGATCATGTCGCAGGATGTAAACATCTATCTTTAGATCAAATAAAAAATAACAAAAAATCTGATTTCAACTTCCTAAAAATACATTGGAAATCTGGAGATCAAACATTGGCTGTATGTGAAAAATGTGCTCAAAAAGAAAAACAAAACATTGTATACGAAATCAGTAAATATCTTGTTGAGCCAGATATCTCAAAAGATTTTCAGATAAATGTAGTTGGTTCCATCGTTAAAGACGATGTTGAACAGATGGAACACGAGACAGAGTTTATAGATCAATATATCTCAGGTAAGCTGAGCGACTATGAGATAATCGATAAAAACATGCAGGAAAGAGTCAAAAAGCTGATGGATTCAGATGAACAAATCTTTGTACTTGATGATGAATTCTATGGGGATGATGTTGAGGCTTTTATCGACGCGTTGAATCCTAACCAATATGAGAGGAAAGGTCTTCAGTTTATTTTAGAACGAACCAATCAGCCTGTGATAGTAAATGATGCTACTCCTAACACTGTTTTAGAAAAATTTTGGGAGGATTATGGTTCAGAGCTTATACGGGAAGTAGTTGATGATGAAGATGTAGCTGAAAAATTTTTACAGCTTAGAGACCCTCCATCAAAAATATTGGAGACGGTTTACAGCTATCGTGAACAGAAAAAAATTCTTTCTAGGCTGCCTAAATATCAGTTGTTACCAAAATATGCTAGTTTTGTTGATAAGATTGCTAGGACTTACAAAACTTTAGGTAAAGAAAAAGCTTTGAATGTTGTTAAGGAGAATCCTGCTGATGTTAAAGGTAGATCTATAGCGTATGGTTTCTTATTGGCTTTCGGCAAAGCCAAAGATAAAAAATGGAAGTTTTCAGAGGTGGAAGTTGAGTTAGGTGTTTTTCTGAAGGATTTTGCTGAAAAACTTTTAGAGTCTAAACCAGAGGAATACCATGAAAATCTACAAAAACTGATTGATGCATGTGGATTATCCGAAAATGTTGATGATAAACTTATCGAAAAATAACAAGCTTTTTTGTTGAGAAAAAAAAGAGATAGATGGCTTTTTTTTATCTCTCTTTTTCTCTTTTTTTTTACCTTATTTTATTTATGTTTAGATTATGGATGGAGATATCCCATATGTTTATAGATATGGTGTTCCAGAGGTTGTCATCCATGTTTTTTATGATTTTTCCTACGATCTGACTTCTGTAGACGGTTTGTATCTGGGTTTTTTGGTCGTTTGTTATGTAGTATCTTTTTACGTTGTTTATTTTGGAGGCATGTAAAACTCGGCTGCAGGCTATTTCCCCGCTGTCTTTTAGGTATATTATTTGGTCATGTTTTTTTATCTGGAAGTTAGAGTTGGTTGCTTTTTCGATTATTAAATAGTTTTCCTTTTCTTTTGTGGATTTTATGAGGTTGGTGTTATGTAGACATATATATTCTTCAGGGTTTTCAAAGGAATCTATAAATGTGTCTATAGATAGTGTTTGTGTTATGTTTAGGAATGGTAGAGTTATGATTATGAAGAAAATTGCTGTCTGTATAGCTTTTTTTTGTTTTTTTGTTAAACTTTTTCCATCCACCCGGAACCTTCCACGCATCGTGTTAACTTCTGACACGAATTGTATATAAAGTTTACCTGACAAAAAACCAAAAAGTCAAAAAGACAAACAACTCCTGAAAACCACTTGCATAAAATTGTAAAAAACCAAAACTTTATACCAAAAACAAATATTCTTTAACTTAAAAAGGAACGGAAGGTGGAAAAAACGAAAACTATTCTCGTGGTTGATGACGAAGAAGACATACGAGAAACCGTAAAAATGATATTAGAACCAAGAGGTTATAACGTTATAACTGCCTCTGATGGTGATGAGTGTTTACGGAAGGTGGAGGAGAGTAACCCTGATTTGGTTTTGTTGGATATTATGATGCCGGGTACTCCTGTCTCTGAAATTATTGACCAGATTAAAGATATCAAAATAGCTTTCATGAGCGTAGTCAGGATTTCAGAGGCAAGAAAACAAGGATTAACGACACATGAAAATGTAGTGGATTTCTTTCAGAAACCATTCAATGTAGGAGATCTACTCTCCAGAGTAAAACTCCATGTAGGATAAAAAAACCAAAAAATTTTTTAGATCTTGTGGAGGTATAAAATGAAAACTGTCTTAGTGGTGGATGATGACCCTGATATAAGGGAAAGCGTAAAAATGGTGCTAGAAGTAAATGGATATAATGTTGTAACAGCTGTTGATGGTGATGAGTGTTTACGGAAGGTGGAGGAGAGTAA
>JAZKSG010000002.1:0-59597 GCA_036626215.1 Thermoplasmatota archaeon | reverse complement strand
CCCGTGAGCTTGCTCCGATTGGGATAGCAGATTTCAGGCGATTCAATTTACTTTTAAAAAAGGCTCTTCTTCTGATAGGTTATTATAACATACTTGTGCTGATGCTTTGCAACCCCCTCTGCATTCACTTGAGTATTTACATGAAATACAATAGTTAGGAATTGCTTTTTTGAATTTGTCAACAAAATTATGTTCAATTATTTTTGAGAAAGATTCATTTAAAATGTTACCTAAGATTGTTTGAGAATGGTTACATATACGTACGTTTCCAATTGAGTCAATTGTATAATATGATCTTTTATCTCCGGAAGGGCAATAACCATGTGAAATTTTAGGGTAGTATTCCATATTTACAATACAAGGTTGCATTGGTATCGAGCAAGATACAGGGTAATTATATTTTTTTGAAAAATTGTTTAAAAATATTAAAGCATCAGAAATTTGCTTTTTAGAAGGCATTAATTCTATGTGTTCTTTACAGGCAGGATTAATTCGATTAAACATGAGACCTTTGCTACCTAATGCAATCCCAAATTCTACTGTTTTTTTTATATCGTATATATTTTTTTTTGTTGCAACAAAAACAGTTATAATTTTTCCATCAATATTATCTATGTTTACAATGCCATTTATGACTTTATCAAAATCATCTACACCTTTTAATTCCTGATGCATTTTTTTATCATAAGATATTAAGGGAATTTCAAAAATATCTATTTTGTCTTTTAATTTTCCAGCCGTTTTTTCATCGATTAAGTTACCATTTGTTAGTAAATTTATAACTATGTTTTGTTCTTTAATAAAATTAACAAGTTCATATATTCTGGGATATAATAATGGTTCTCCCCCAGATAAAGAAATTTTTTTAATTTTTGTTTCTTCTTTTAGTTTTAAAACTATTTTTTTCCAATCATCAACATCTAAATTTCCTTTTGGATAATCGTTGTGTTTCCAAACATTGTAACAATAATTGCAATTTTGGTTGCAGTTTTGAGTTAATTCAAAAATAAAATTCCTAAGGTTTAGTTTTTTTCTTATTAATTTTTTTAAGTACATCTCTTGGAACCTTTTCTTCAAATTTTTTGATAAAATTATCTCTTTGCTTTATGAAAAGAGGAGTTATAGATAAACCTATAATTTTTACATCAGGAGCATTAACAGTTGGAGCATAACAGGCAGCAGTCGTTTGTGAGTTTATCCACCATATTAAAATATATGTTAGTAAACCTGGGATAACTAAAGTTAGCAATAACCCAATCCAGAGATAATTTTTTTCCTTTGTCTTTGAGTATTTTAAAAGAGATAAAATACCAAGGATAATTGAAATAATGAAAAATATTGCTATTGTTATAAATATAACCATTTCCCATCACTCAATAATTTTAATAATCACATAATATAGGATTTATAAATAAATTCCGGTACTGCGAAGTTAATTGTTGATACTCCTTAAGATGGTCTTTGATTTGAAAATCAAGCTTAAGGAGAGAAAACTTCAAATCAACAATTAATTTCTAAGTACCTAAATTCCTAATTTTTAATAAGATATCCTTTTATTAGCTTGTTGAAAAATTATAGTTCTAAATGATTTTTTTGTAATTGATTCCAAACTTTAGAATCAATTTCTGGTATATTCTTCCAAAATATAGATAAAAAAAACTGTCCATCTCTAGAATTTTTGGAAAATATTCCTATCATAGATTGGAGCAAAAACTCGGAAAAACATTTTTTTCCAGCATTTGGGTTTTTAGGTATAGTTTCTCAGAAAGGTTTTTACGCTACGTGGTGAAAAACCATTTTGTTTGTTTAAAAAACCAACAAAGAGCATACCAATAGAGATGATATTGCAGTAGATTTCCACATTTCTACGTCCTATGATTCTTTGTTTTTTTAGATCCGGATGTTGTTTAAATCGGGAGAAGAACCGTTCGACACCAGTTCTTTCTCGGTATTTATCTTTGAACCAGCTGGGATAGTGTGGTTCAAAAGGAATAGGTGCTGCTTTGATAACTGGTTGTATGTTGTCTTTCTGTAGTGTTTTTCTGATATAGCCGGCGTCATATCCTTTGTCTGCAGTGAAAAAAACGGGTGGGAAAACGGGTATTATACTCTTTCACTATTCTGTAAAGTGGCCTGAACTGTGTGCTGTCGTGACATTTTGCTTTGGTTATTGTGATTGCTACTGGTAGTTCACTAGTGGTGTCTACCATTGGTATGTATTTTGTATCCGTAGACACGTTTTTGTTCTATATGATCCCATCCCCATTCTGCATCTGGGTCATCTGGATGGGCTGGTATTATGCTTCCATCTATCGCAATGGTGTGAAGGTTTAGAAAACCTTCATCAAGAAGTTGTTGTACAACGTTTTGGAATAGTTGTTCGAAAGTGTTTTTTCCTATACGTTTTAGGAAATGGGTGAAGGTTCCTATATCTGGAACTTTTTTAAATCCCAGTGTTCGTCGCCAGAAGTGGTCTTTTTCTAAGAATGTTTGGTAGTCTCTGTAGGATTCCATTCTTAGAAACATTATGAGAAAAGATAGAAAGAGTCCTTTGGGCGATATTGGTGGTCTTCCAGGTTTACCCGTTGTATATTTATACTTGCTTTCTAATACATCCTTTGCATCAGAAAGATCTAAAATATTCAAGGTCTTTCTGAGGGTTACCCCTCTCTGTTTTTTCATTTATTGCATCCCGCTTTAAATGAAAAGCAGGAGAGTTAATTTAATTTTTCAACACCCTAATCCTTTTATATTCGAAATAGGATTAATATTCTTGGGGATGGGAAATGAAGAAATCAAAAAAACAATTATTTTTAACATTAATCATTACATTTACCCTTATAATAACTGCATTTATTTTATATTCTACAACTAATAAAGATGACGAAGAGGAAATACCTGATTATCGAGATGGTAAATTATATTTTTCTTATGATGAGGCAAATAAGTCACTTATAGTTGAAGAAGCAAAAAAAGTAAATTATGAAGACTTTGCATTTCAGTCAACTTGTGGGAACTACACTACAAGAAGGTTTTATATAAAAGATGATATGGGTTTAAGAGTGGGGGAAGAAAATAAAAAAGAAGGAAGTATAAGTGTTGGTGATAGATTATATGTCCCAGATCAGATGTTAAATAATTCGTTTTCAATAATTTTCCTCCCAACTAGTTCAGCTATTTGTTATTATGAGGGGCTAAACGGATAATAATATATTAAATATCTATTTTTTCACCAGTTATCTTCTCATATGCTTCATGGTAGCGTTTTTTAGTACCTTCAACGACTTCCTTTGGTAGATGAGGTGGACTACTATTTTTATCCCAACCTGTTTCACTAAGATAATCTCGAACGTACTGTTTGTCGAAACTCGGTTGTTTTTTACCAGGTTCATATTCATCCGCTGGCCAAAAACGCGAACTATCAGGCGTAAGCACTTCATCTACAAGAATAATCTGATCGCCAATACGACCAAATTCAAACTTAGTATCAGCGATAATGATACCTCGTTCCCTTGCATACTCCGATCCACGTTTATATATCTCCAAACTAAGATTTTTTAATTTCTCTGCGTTTTCCTCACCAATGATTTCTTTCATTTTTTCAAAACTAATATTTTCATCATGCCCCTCTTCAGCCTTAGTAGAAGGAGTGAATAACGGCTCTTCAAACTTCTCTGACTCTTTCATCCCCTCTGGTAGTTCAATACCACAAACTGTTCCATCTTTCTGATAAGACCGCCAGGCTGAACCGGAGATATATCCACGGACGATACATTCAATTGGGAAAACCTCTGCTTTTTTAACAAGCATACTACGCCCCTCTAAGACCTCACTGTATTCTTTTAGTTCCTCTGGAAACTCTGAAACATCAGCCGAAATCATATGGCTGGGTATAGTATCTTCAAAATAATCAAACCAAAAAGCAGACAACTGCGTTAAACACACACCTTTCTTAGGAATCGGTTCATGTAGAACAAAATCAAAAGCTGAAATTCTATCGGTTATCATCAAAAGAAGTTTATCATCATCAAACTCGTATACATCTCTAACTTTTCCCTTCTTAAAAACCTCAAAAGGCAAATCTGTTTCTGTAACTAACATACTTTTTTTCCTCCCTAACATATCAAAACATTTTTTCTTTTGTTCTATAAAATTTCTGCGTTTTCCTCAACTTTTTTGTCTGCAACAATTTTATTGTCTTCTACTTTTAGATTTTTTCCATTATAAACAGCTTCAAGATCTTTGTTTACTTTCATTTTTATCTCTTGGAATTCATCAAAAGACAATGTTTTCACTGGTTTCCGTTCTATACCTTCAGCATAAACTTTTGAACCCACCTCAGCATCTCCTGGATCTAAGAGAGATACAACTTCTTTTTTGTCTTCTGCAGCCAGAAGCATACCGTTGGATTTCACACCTCTAATCTTCGCTGGAGCAAGATTAGATACAATAACGATTTTTTTACCTTTAAGTTCATCAATGGAATAGTATGGCTTCATACCAGCAACTAATACCTTTTTACCCTGAATTCCGACATCAACTTGAAGGATATATAGTTTATCAGCGTTAGGATGATTTTTTACATCCAGAATCTTTGCAACTCTTAAATCTATTTTTGAGAATGGATCTTTTTCTTCTTCTGCTTCTTCCTCTTCTGGCATAAAATCTTCCAATGAAAGTTTCTTAAATAACGGTTTTGGTTTTTTAAGTATAGAACCAGTCTGCAACTCATCAAATGCATCATCCCATGAAGCATCATGAACTGATCCTTGTTCCCCTAGAATCTTCCAGACTTTATCAGATGAAAAAGGAAGATAAGGAGACGTAAAAACAGCTAAGGCTTTCACGATTTTCAAACATACATTTAGTACAGTTTTACATCTGTCTTTATCATCTTTGATTAAATTCCATGGTTCCATATCGTTGAAATAGCTGTTACCTATCTGAGCGAGATTCATCACGCTGCGGAGTCCTTTTTTAAACTCACAACTCTCAATAGAGTTAGATGCTTCCTTGGAAACCTTTTTTATTTCATTTATAACTTCTTTGTCTCTAGGATTTAAGGAATGTTGTTCTGGGATTTCTTCAAAGTTTTTAGAAGTGAAAGTTAAGACTCTATGAATAAAGTTGCCGTAGGCGCCTACTAGTTCATTGTTGTTTTTCTTAACAAAATCTTTCCACATCCAGTTACTATCTCTTTTTTCGGGCATATTTATGGATAGATAGTAACGTACAGCGTCGACATCCAGTTTTTTTAATATGTCTGGAACCCATATAGCTAAACCACGGCTTTTAGAAAACTGCTTTCCTTCTAAACGGAGGTATTCATTTGCAGGTATATCATGTGGAAGATTTAGTTCTTTGTTGTATCCCATTAGGATGGAAGGCCAGATGATGCTATGGAACGGTATGTTGTCTTTCGCTAGGAAATAATAATGTTTTGCATCAGAGTTAATCCACCATTCCTTCCATTTATCTTCTTTACCTTGTTTTTTTGCCCATTCTTTACTAGCGGCAAGATAACCAATTACTGCATCAAACCATACATAGATTCTTTTGTCTTCGAATCCTTCAATTGGGACCTCTATACCCCATTTCATATCTCGTGTTATGCCTCGGTCTTTTAATCCTTCTTTCAGCCAATTTTTAGTAAATTTTAAAACATTTTTTTTCCAATGATTTTTTTCTTCTAACCAATTTAAAAGTTTATCTTCGAATTTACTCAGAGCGAAAAATAGATGTTTACTACTACGTATTTCTGGTATACCTCCACAGATTTTACATTTTACATTTTTTAGATTTTCTGATTCAAGGATTTTCCCGCATTCGTCGCATTGATCTCCGCGAGATTCTTCGTATCCACAATAGGGGCATTCTCCTTCGATATATCTATCTGGTAGAAAACGGTCGCAGTTTTCACAATAAAAAGATTCCACTTGTTTTTCATAGATGTATCCTTTTTTGGAAAGAGTTAAAAAAATATCTTGAACTACTTCTTTATGGTTTTTAGTAGTAGTGCGAGTAAAACAGTCAAAAGAAATACCTAATTGTTCCATGTTTTCGGTGTGCTGTTTGTTATATTTATCTACGATCTTTTTGGGGGTTGTATTCTCTTTCTCTGCAGTAATTGTGACAGGTGTACCATGTTCGTCGCTACCTGAAACCATTAGGACCTCGTTTCCTTTTAGTCTGTTGAATCGTGCGAATATGTCAGCTGGTAGATAACAACCGGCTATATGTCCCAGATGAAGTGAGCCGTTTGCGTAGGGCCATGCTACACCGATATATATTGTTTCACCCATGGTATATCATCCTAAGCTGAATACAGGCATAACATTTAAATATGGCGCAAACCTCATGTATTTGTATCTAATCTCAAATTTAAAGAATAATGAAAAATAGCACTTCAAGATTAATCATAACTTAGGATTAATCTATTTCAATAATATGTCCCACTTTAAAAGAATTGGATTTGTTATACATTCAAAAAGATGAATATTTCCACACCTATCGATTGGTTAATGGATAGAGAATGTGGGAGAAAAGTGCTATTTTTCAAACAAAAAAAATGATTAACAATGGATTAGACTGTGAGGTGAAAAAAGTTTATGGTTATTGATCCCGCGACAACAAAATACATGATTAAATCTCATATTAAGGCTGATGGTGTAGTAGAAAAATCAGATGTGGTAGGTGCGATATTTGGTCAAACGGAAGGACTTCTTGGAGATGAATTAGATTTAAGAGAGCTGCAGAGGTCGGCTCGAGTTGGTAGAATAGAAGTTGATTTAAACACTAAGAACGGTAAAAGTGAAGGAACTATTACTCTGCCAACAAGTCTCGATAAAGTTGAAACCGTTATTTTAGCCGCTGCTTTTGAAAGCATTGATAGAGTTGGTCCTTGTAAAGCTAAAATAGAGGTTGAAGAAGTACAGGATGTCAGAGTTGCAAGGCGTAAAAAAGTTATCGAACGAGCAAAACAACTTCTTAACCGAGTGATGGAAGAAGAAAGAATAGAAGGAGAAAGTATCTCTGAAAATGTTCGTCAAGCTGTACAGATAGAAGAGATAACTAATTATGGCTCTGATCACTGCCCAGCAGGACCAAATATAGAAAATAGTGATGCAGTGATAGTGGTTGAAGGACGACGTGACGTTTTAAATCTTCTCAAATATGGTATTAAAAACGTTATAGGTGTCGGCGGAACAAATGTTCCTAAAACAGTTAAAGATCTCACCAAAGAACGTATAACTACTGCTTTTGTTGATGGTGATCGGGGTGGCGAACTTATATTAAAAGAGCTTCTTCAAACAGCTGATGTAGATTTCGTTTCTCGTGCTCCACAAACACGTGAAGTTGAAGAGATCCCTCAAAAATTAATCATGAAGGCTTTGAAAAACAAGATTCCAGCTGAGCAATATGCTGAGATGTTTGACATAGATTTAGGTAAAGATACCGATAAACCTAAACAACCTCAGCCGACGAAAAAAAACAAAAATAAACAAAATAAAAAGAAAGACAAGGGGAAAAAAGGGGCTGACAAGAAGAAAAAAGATAAACAGAAAGGGAGTGACAAAGAAGATAAACGAGTGATTTCAGAGAAACAGAAGAAGTACAAAAGTATTCTAGATGATATCTCTGGGTCTTTGAAAGCCGTTCTAATCGATAAAAAAGGTAAAGAGATTGATAAGATACCTGTACGTAAATTAACCAACATATTGAAGAAAAAAGGAAATATTTCTACTGTTGTATTTGATGGTATAATAACTCAGCGTTTACTGGATATAGCGAGTAATAAAAACGTGGATGAAATCGTTGGTATGAAGATGGGTAACGTTGTAAAAAATCCTGATTCTGTAAATGTTTTAACGAAGAAACAACTAGAGTAATATAAGATATAAAAAAACCTTTATTTTTTTTTTGTTTTCTATTCTTTACTCATTTTTTTAGGTATATAAATTTTAATGAAAAATCATAAAAACCCCGTGACTAATTCCAGATTATTGAATTTTTAACAGGTGGAGAACCTAACTATGCAGAAGGACGAACTTATACAACTACATACGTTTTTGTTACAATTGAAGACGCATTTGGAGGACATCGTTGAAAACGATGGATCTGAGATATTCGAAAAATATACGAAACTCGACGTTACACCTTATCAGGTCTACAAATCAAAAAGAGAACATAAACTCGCTGTTTTTACTCTAAGTCAAGGTATCGCCGAACTCATGTCTCTAAACAACTGTTCTAGCTTAGAAAAAGTTTCTAGTCGTTTAACCAATATGTCTGAACGTTTTATGACTGATAAAGAAAAAGAACTGTTGAGGCTCTGTAAAAACTAAAAAAAACAATCAAATTCTTTTTTTATATGTTTTTTTCCATGGTGTAGCCATCTTCTCCGTTTTGATAGAACTGGTCTATAGTGTTAGTTATATTAAAACCGTTTTTCTGATAGAATTTAATGGCTTCTTTGTTGTTTCTTCTTACTTCAAGATCCACTTTTTGTACAAGTGTTTTCTTGATTTCTTTTATCCATCTTTTCAGTAACATGGTACCGATTCTTTTTCTTCTAAAACTAGGGTGTACTGATAGCATCAAAATTTTAGCTTTTTTCTCATCGATTTTTAGTCCTACTATGAATCCTATTATTTTGTGGTTTTGCTCTGCTACAAGAAATCCTTGTGGAAATGTTTCGTAGAAGTAGTTGAAAATGTTGGGGTTGTATTCTTCTGTTAGCGTCTGGGAGGATAATCTGATTACGGCGAACATGTCCTGTGGTGTAAAATATCTTATTGTTAACACAAAAAATATGTATGGAATTTGGTGTTGATAAAAAATTTGTTGGTAAATAGGCCGGTATTTTTAATAACCTGTTCTTTCATTTCCTGTTTCCAATCAACGGTCTCCTGTTTTATGTTTTAGGGGGAATAGATGAATATGGGTATTGATGATGTTGTTGTTACGAGAACGATTTTTAATCGTTTCTGTAAAGAGTTTGAGGATTGTTTTGATGTAGATGTAGCTATAGCTGGTGCTGGTCCAGCTGGGCTCATAGCTGCAAAATATCTTGCTGAAGCTGGTAAAAAAGTAGTTGTATTTGAACGTAAATTGTCTGTTGGTGGTGGAATGTGGGGTGGCGGTATGACTTTCCCTGTAGTAGTAGTTCAGGATAGGTCGAAATCGTTGTTAGAAGATGTAGATGTTAAGTTGAGAAAGGAAGATGATGGTTATTTTAGTGCTAATTCTATAGAATGTGTTAATAAGCTTTGTGCGTCTGCTATAGATGAAGGTGCTTCTTTTTTTAACAATATGAGTGTAGAGGATGTTTTACTTGAGAGGGATAAAGTAAACGGTTTTGTCATCAATTGGAGTAGTGTTGAGGTGGCTGGTTTACATGTAGATCCTCTTACTATTAGGGCGAAATATTGTATTGATGCTACGGGTCATCCCGCTGAGATATGTAATATCGTTAGAGCTAAAATACGTCCAGAGGAGGGGGCGTTGAGTATTGAGAAAAGTCTTGTTGAACGTTCTATGTCGGCGGATCAAGGTGAGCAGGCTGTTGTGGATAATACCCGGGAGGTGTATCCTGGTTTGTTTGTAGCTGGTATGTGTGCCAATGCAGTGTTTAGTTCACATCGTATGGGTCCTATTTTTGGCGGTATGCTTTTGTCTGGTAAAAAAGCTGCAGAAAAAATATTAGAAAAAATTTAAAACATTTTTTTATGTGAAATATATTCCGAATACAGCTATCAGGGCTACTACGATTGGGACGCATACTAGTGTTGTCCATGTTATGATGTGTGCAGTTGTTTTTTTGTCTATCCCGTATGGTAATAGAAACATGTTGGTGCTGGTTACTGGGAGTATTGCGTTTATTATTATTACTGGGTACCATGCTTTAGGTATGAGGTTGAGTAGTAGTAATGGTGTGAAAATGGCTGCTATTAGTATGGGTGTTATAAATACTGTTAAAACAAATATGTTTCTTACCCATTTCCAATGGTCGCTATCTTCTTTTTCTTTATCTAAACCGAGTAGTTTTTTCATTTCTGATTTTTTTAGATCGGTTGGGTGTATCCCTGCACCTACGTAATATAACGCTGCGGGTATGGTTATAGCAGTGTAGAATTTTAGTATTGTTCCTATGTTTCCGAAGCTGGCTGTGGTTATATTTGTTGTTTGATTTATGATTATTGCTGCTATTACAAAGGTGATAAGATACCAGGGATAGATTTTTAGGAACCAGGGTAGTGCTTCTATCTCGGTGTTTTCTTTTTTTGCTTCTTTTTTATGTAGATGTGACAGAAGATAAGGTATTATTGCGAATAGTGCTATGCCTACGGGTGCCATGAATATTGCGGCTGGTACGGCCCAGGCGTTTATTGCGAGCATTGCTCCTCCTATAAACGCTGAGCTTCTTCCTTGGTTGGTTAAAACTGTTTTTATGTATAGGTTTCTCTTCTTTTTGGATAGTTTTTGTTTTTTTGCTTGGTATCGTGCGTATAGGAAAGCTGTTAGGTACATTAATGCTATTATTCCGCATACTATTGCTGCGAATTCTATTTCACTTGATCCAAATGGTGTATTTAGAAATATTCTGAAAAGTAATAGTGGTACGAAGAAGTATAGGATTATTAGTCCTATTTTTTTCATTATTTTGTCGATTTTTTCTCTGCCGGTGAATTGGGCGATGATGATTGTTACGATGAATCCTATTAGTATCCAGGGGAGGGTATAGAGGCCTGATATATATGGTAATATATCTTTTAGTATATCTATCATTGTTGTTTTTCCTCAAAAAAATAATTATTATTTTTTTATCTTTCAATCACTCTTTTAGCTTTACCTGTACTCCTCGGAATGGTTTTAGGTTCAATGACTTTTACTGGAACATGAAGATTCAAAATACTATAGATTTCCTCTTCAGCTTTCTCAGCTATATCGTCAACATGTCCCTCTCTCCATCTTTCCTCAGTTGGCTCGACTTCAACAGAAAGAGTAGTCATCTCGCCTTTCTTGGTTTTAACGATATGATAATGTTCACTTACGCCATCTACTTTCATCAAAGCTGCTTCAATTTGAGAAGGAAATACAATAACTCCTTTAACTTTCATCATATCATCACTACGGCCTTTAATCCGTGATTGAATAGGCAACGTTCGACCACATTCACATTTACCCTCTGTGAGAGAGGCAAGATCCCTAGTTCTAAATCGAATAGCTGGGAAACCTTCTTTAGTCAACGTAGTAAAAACAAGTTCTCCTTCCTCCCCAGGTTCAAGAGTCTCACCTGTATCAGGATCAATAACCTCTGTAAGAAAATGATCTGCATTAACATGTAATTTTTTATGTTTACACTCCGACACTACACCAGGGCCAATAATTTCTGTTAAACCGTAATGTTCATGGGCATCGATACCCCATCTCTCTTCGATACTATCACGCATCTCTTCACTCCATGCTTCAGCACCAAAAAGACCAAGTTTAACATCAAAATCTTCTCGTGGATCAAAACCTTTTTCTTCAGCCACTTCAGCCATATACAAAGAATAGGATGGTGTACATGCTATAGCTGTTGTACCAAAATCTTTCATGACATCGATTTGACGACGTGTATTACCTGAACTCATAGTGATAACTGCTGCACCAATCTTTTGTGCTCCTTTCTCAAAACCATGTGCACCAGTGAAAAGACTATATCCATAAGCATTCTGCATAATGTCGTTTGGCCGGAGGCCGTTAGCCCAGAGTGACCGAGCCATAACTTCACCCCAAAGGTTTTCATCGTTCCGGGTATAAGGCCCAACTACAGGTTTACCTGTGGTACCTGAAGATGCATGAATCTCTACGACGTCATCCATCTCAGTGCATAGCAACCCAAAAGGATAATACTCTCTTAGCTCCTGTTTAGTGAGAAAAGGAATCTTTTCGATATCCTTCAATTTTTTTATATCGCCAGGTTTAACGTCAGCGTTTTTCAACTTCTTCTTGTAAAACTTATTGTTTTTGTAAACATATTTAACAAGTTTTTTTAACCTTTTAAGCTGTAGTTTTTTCAACTCAGCTTGAGGTATGGTTTCTGATTTTTTGTCCCAATATTTTCGAGTCATAGTCTGTTTTAGTCTCCCGCCGGTTTCTTGAAAATAAAGATTGCTATTTAATAATTTCTGAAAAAATAGATGAGATATTTCTAAAAAAACTTAGTAGAAAGAGATCTTGGCGAAACCGTTAGAAACCGTTATGTTAAAAATCTTTTAAATATAGGGTATGTAATGTTAAACATTATAGGTATTTTTAATTATGATTTCGGAAAGAGATTTTCTTCAGAATAAAGAGAATGTGTTAGAAAAACTCGATGAAGCAAAGAAACGAGATTTAGTCGACCAAAAAATTATACCGATAGTTGAGCTCTTAAACAATGTAGACTCTTTTTATACTACTAGTAGCTGCGCGGGCCGTATAGTTTTGTTGGTACTGCCGGAGATTGGTGATAAAAAAAACGCGGAAATGTTGTCTAAATGGCATAGAACTATTGGACTTGAAGAGTTAAAATCTGCTCTTGGTAGCTCTGATAAAAAGGGGCAGATATGGCTTATTGCGCAGTCTCCTATTTTCCATGTAGCATGTAAAACTCTGGATGATGCTGATAGACTGTTGAAGATATGTGTAGATAGTGGTTTTAAACATTCTGGGTTGAAATCAATAAGTAAAAAGATAATAGTTGAAATTTTGAGTACAGAGCGTCTAGATTTCCCTATTGGTAACGATGATAGTTTGTTTTGTGATGATCGGCATCTAGATTTTCTTATTGATGCTTCTAATGAGGTGATTAATCGTTCAGATGATAAAATTATGCGTTTACAGAAAGCTCTTAAGAAAAAGATTTAAGTATCTATAAAACAACTTTTTTAACAGGTTAAAAATCTATGGAAGACAAAAAAAGATTCATGGCGTTTCTATTGTTTTTTTCGTCGTTGTCTGTAGTCTGTTTTGCATTGTTTTTGTTTTTTATAGATTGGTTTTTTAGCCTTGTTTTTTTGTCTGCATCTGCAGTTAGCACGTATTTTCTGTTTATCTATTTATGGAAGTTACATTTTGAGTTTCAGTATGATTTGAGGGAAAATAAAAATAAAGAAAAAAATGTCAAAGATATGTATCGTTATTATCGTTTTTTGAATCCGCCTGAGAGGAACAACTAAAAAAAATAACAGTTCATCTTTTTTTTATGTGCAGTATGAGTGTGTAACCCAGGCGTTGTGCGGTATTTTTTTGTAGATTTTGTATCTGTCTTCTTTTTTTCTTTTTTTATTGGCAAGTTCTTTAATCATTTTGTTGTTGAATGCCCAGTAGTATTTCCTTATGTATCTTCCTTCTTCTTTGAATTCTTCTCTTCGTGTTTTTAGTAGTTTTTCTCTTTGTAGTTCGTAGAATAGTGATCTTGCATATTTGTCTATTTCGTCATCTTTGATTTCTTTTTTTCCGTTGAATATGTTTTCTACTGTTTTGGCTAGTTCTGAGGCATCTTCTTTGGTCATGTCATAAGTGTTTTTTAGTGCTTTTACTAATAGTTTTTTCATAGCGTTATCTCCCTCGCCAGTTATCTTTTTTGTTTTTCTTTTTTAAAAGGGTTTGTTGTACAGGTGTTGTCGGCTTTCTTTACAGTTGTTATCCGTTTTTTTTTCTCCTGTTTTTTACATATTGTTATTCTGTCACGGAGGCTTTAAATACAATTATTGAGAGAGTGTATCACGGCATTGATTATCAATGCTGGGTGGATGAGTAAAAAATGGAAAGGAAAATAATGGTTGTAGATGATGAAAAAGATGTACTGTCGTCATTGAAAACCATTCTAGAGCGAGAGAATTATGAAGTCCTGACTGTTGATAATGGAATAGATTGTTTAAACAGAGTCGAAGAGGGTTTTGAAGGAATCATCTTGATGGATCTCATGATGCCCCGTATGGATGGATGGGAAACTATAAAAGAAATAGTGGAAAGAGGATATACAGAAAACGTATCAATTCTGATAATTACGGGAAAAGGTACAAGGAACAGCCAAAACATGTCTGTATTAGGAACATATATACATGATTACCAGACAAAACCTTTGGATATAAAACAGCTGGTAGAAAGCATTGAGCGGTGTTATCAGGATTTCGAAAAAAAGAAAACTTTTGCATAAAAAAATTAATTCACATCGGCCACCCCATCTTCTTTTTTTGACATTTTGTCAAAATGTAATTTTTACAAATTATGTTTAAATATTAAAAGCAAACATTTGGTTTTTTGCCTTCAGAGGAAGGAATTTTACATCCCATCCTTGAGGTTATAAGAAAAAGGGGTCTGGATTTTCCGTGAGGAATTTCACCAATCCCAATTTTTCCAGACCCTACCTTTCTTCTAATTTTTTAGAAAAGTTTATGGATATATCTTTTAGAATTGCTTTTAGGATATATTAAAATATATATATATTTTGAATACTTTCAACGATCCCTCCTGTTTAGGTATTTAAATGATGAACAACTATTTGGCTGTTAGAAAGACGACTTAGATACGGGGGAAATGCCCAGTTCCCCTTTCGGGCATTTCTGCCATATAATTTTCAATTTCCTCATCCCTCGCATAAAAAAAGAAGGCATAAGGATTTTTCGCATCCCATCCCCTCCTTCCTTCTTTTTTTTTAGAATTCATCTAAACTTTTTGTACTATATTTCTTTACTAACTTCTTTGCGGTATTCCAAGAACGACGAGTATACGGCGGCAGTTTACCATACTCTTTCATCCATTCCTCTAAAAACTCTCGTGTAATCTGATCTGAGGGATATCCGCTACCTAAGGGTTTATCCAATTTTTTTCTAAGTTTTTTTTCTATCTCTCTGACTTTTGCATCTCTCGTAGTCTTAGCGATTATAGATGCAGCACCTACAACAGGATAAATATCATCAGCTTTATGTTTAGAGACAATCTCTGTTTTAAAACTTAAACCTGAAAGAATATCATTTTTGAAACGCTCTTCGTTAACATCTGAAGAATCAACATAACAGATATCAGGTTTCAACCCTTTAACAATTTTAACAAAGGCATTTACCTCAATCTCGTTCATAGTCATAACTTTACGCATATCGTCAATATCTGATGCAGGGATAACGAGAGTTTCACATTTCAGAGCAGTTTTTTTTATTCCTTTAGCTAAAAACTCTCTTCTCTTCGGAGCAATTTTTTTGGAATCACGTACGTTGTTCTGAATGAGAAGTTTATCATCTCTAACTTTGACACCTGCAACAACCAATGGGCCGATGACTGGACCTCTAGGCAAACAGAACCAAAAAACCTATTTTTTTAGTCCTATTTTCTACCCGCTTCATCGACTCCGCTTAATGAATCTTTCACAAAAAACAATCACCTCTTTAACTGTGGTCTTGATATCACATAAAGCTTTCATAACTTTTGCTATTTTTTTTGTAAAAACGTTATAAAGACAGATTATCTTACAGAACGATAGTTAAATTTTAAAACAGTCAATGTTTTTTCACTAAAAAAAGTTATAAGAGTTACAGTCAGTTTTTTAATAATCCAACTCATTCAACCTTTTCTAAAAAAAAACAATAGATATGCCGCCGTAGCTTAGTTGGCTGGAGCAGCTGATTCGTAATCAGCAGGTCGAGGGTTCAAATCCCTCCGGCGGCTTATGAAACAGTTATTCAAAGCCCACAAAGGTTTTTTTATTTCCTAAATGAAAAGTTCTGTTTAAGTCAAAAATGTTATAACAGAAAGAGAGGTTTTTAAAGTCGGTGTAATTGATTATGGACGAGGATTTAAAAAGGCGGTTGCTTGGTTCTAAGATAGAAATAAATTGGAGACGATTATTATCAATGGGCCTTGGAGGAATATTTTTAGTTCTCTTTGCTTTAATGATAGGTTTCCCTTATGTTTGGTCTTCTGTTGGTGGAGAAAGTTTTTCTTCCCATGAAAAGCTAAGAGAACATCTTTTGAGTTTGCATATAGATAAAATAAATTTCTACAAAAAATATTAATACCGAGGAAAATATAGATATTCTTATGATGGGATGATGCAAAAAAAATTTGATTGGGGCACATTTATTGCTGATTTATATGTCCCGTTTCGTTATTGGAAATTAAAATTAATTACTTTTTTAGTAGTTTTAGGTTTAGTCTTTCTGCTAAATTTTACGGAGTTGCATTTTCATTTTAATATTCCATATATTTCTTATTTACTTGTATTAATAGGATTTTCGATACTTATTATTGGTGTTTTTATAGATAAAAAAAGAGAAAATACTTTATATTTCGATAGTGAAAATACTGAAACTCTCCCTGAAGATTGGGATTCATATCAGAAGATAAGGATGAGAAAGCTTGGTAAAGCCTGGGCAAAATCTATTGTTACTTTAATTATTTCAGGCATTATTGTTTATGTTTTTATGGAGCGTATTTTTCAAATAAAAAATTATGGACAGACTGAAGTGTTAATTGCCGTTGGGATACCATTAGCAGCGTGGTGGTCAGTATTAGCAATATCTCTTTGGGCAATTCATCGTGATGATAAAAAATGGTTTGAAAAGTTACAGCCTGAAAAAAAAGAAAGGATTAATAAGTGGAAAAAAATATTGAATTTAATTGCAGTAATTTTTCTGATTTTTGTTTTGTTTCAAATGTTAATCACTTTTGATATTATTAAAATTCCAATAGAATATCATTTTTATCTTTGGATTCCTATGATGCTTTTATTGATACCAGCTTTTTATATAGTGATAAAATTTCAAAAAGATCTTAAAAAATAAATTATAATTTGTTTTTATTACAATTATCTTTTTGTTTTGCACCAATTAAAATTAGATTCTCCTGTTTCTTTACACATAGATCAAGATTTATATTAGCAATTTCAGCAGGAGTATTGAAAAGCGACTCATGTGGCATTCAACAAACACTAACACGTTAAAATAAGACCATTATGGGATTGAAATGCTATTAGCGGTAATGGTGTATCGCAAATCTCTTATAGTTCGTTAAAATAAGACCATTGTGGGATTGAAATAAAACAAATATACTAGGTATCGTGGAATCTATGAAAGCGAACTTTATAGTTGAAGATTTCAAGGCTATGAAATACATTGGATGCTCAACCTTGGCTAAGAACCTCTACAGAAATCTTTCTATAGAAAAGGAATGGAATTCAACGGATGATATCTTTGATGTGGCGCATTTTCATACGTTTGGACCGTTTGCATGGTATATTCTCCTTAAGAGGAGTTGTCCTTCTGTTTTAACCGCCCACTCTACACCCAAGGCTAATCCTGGGAATGTCTCTCTAAGCGAGGGATTCTGGCGGAAAGTTTACAGAAAAATTTACAATAAGTTCAACTATATAATAGCGGTTTCTGAGACAAGTAAAAGGGAGCTTATAGATATGGGAATAAGGAAAGACATATCTGTCATCTACAATGGTGTTGATAGAGAAAAATTCTCATTTAGCAAGGAAGCCAGAAACAGGATCCGTAAAAAGCACGGACTTGAGGAGGATGACTTTTTAATTCTTAATGTCGGACAAAAAACACCGAGAAAGGGTTTTTTTGATTTCGTAAAAACCTCAAGGAAAGTTCCTGACGCTGAATTTATATGGGTCGGTGGGATACCTTATTCTATATTTTCTTCTGGCCACAGTGAAATAAAAGAGACCGTGAATAAAAAATACAAGAATTTAACATTCCCCGGCTTTATTGAGAGGGCCAGGGACTACTACTGTGCCGCTGATTTATTTCTTACGACCAGTAACTTTGAAACCTTCGGCCTTACCCCCTTGGAAGCTATGAGTACGGGTCTTCCCGTGATAATGAAAGACCTTGATGTTTTCGAAGAAATTTTCTCCGGAGGCGGTATACTATGTGAGGACCTGGAAGAAATTGTTGAAATGATTAAAGAACTTAAAAAGAATGATAGCCTCAGAAAAAAATATAGAAAAAAATCATTAAAACACGCTGAAAAATTCAATATAGAACGGATCGCGGAGCAGCACATCAATCTTTACAAAGATATCATTCAAAATGTTAATTGAAGATGTCAGGAATTTTACGGTTACTCCCGATGAAATTAGTGTTAATAATATATACTGGTTTTACGAAAATGTTTTCTCTCCTGGAGAACAGATTATAATTTGTTTCAATGCAACAGTTTATTCCAACGCTGAAAATAATGTTTTTGTCGAGGCAAATACTACATATGATGCCTATGTATCAGATCATGACTATGCGACAATTATTGACGAAGATACAAACCATACCATATGTCTGATGAACCATGTAATCCTAATCCTGAAGACTCCGAGGAGGATGTTGATGTTAACCCTGTCTTAAGTGTTTATGTTCCAGATATGGATGAAGACACAATGACAGTTAGATTCTACGATGCATCTACTGACAGCGTAATAGACACGGTATATGATGTCGACAGTGGATCTCCGTTTTTACTACTTGGACTAATTTAGAATATGGCTGTAGTTACTCATGGTATGCTGTCGTGGATGATGGCAAACGGACAAATACTTCGGACATTTGGAGTTTCACTACAAAAGATAGACCAGGTTTCAAACCACAGATTACAATCGAAAATCCAAAAAATGGGCTATATTTTAGAGACAAAAAATTGTTTACTCTATCAGATAATCTTACATTGGTTCTTGGCTGGATTGATATGCAGGTAAACGCTTCTGATCAAGGGGAACTGGGTAAAATATTTGGTTTTGTTGCGGGTAGAAAAGAACTTGAATTTAGACATTTGACGATGAGAGTTACTCTTTTGAAAAACCGTAGAATTTTGAAGGAGTATGATTTTTTTCTGAATAGAATCCTTAGCAGAAGAGAAGGAAAAGACAAGAGTCTATTTTCACAATCTTTTGGAGCTTTAAAGAGGTATCAGAAGGAAAATCTGGTTTTTACAAAAGAGATAGAGATGGGGGAGAATCCAAACGATAGACGTAGTTTTTCGTCTAAGATTTTGGAGAGAAATGTTTTCTTTATCGGTGATTTACATTTAGATCATTATAACATAATAAAGTATTGTAATCGACCTTTCGAAAGAATTAGTGAGATGAATAACACTATTCTGAAGAGATGGAATGAAACAGTTGGAAAAGACGATGTTGTTTATTTTCTAGGAGATTTAACATTTGGAAGAGGAAATAGAGTGACTGACTACTGGCTGAACAAATTAAATGGAGAGATTGTTGTTATCAAAGGGAATCACGATGAGACAAGGAGAGAATTTTTTCCAAGATTAATTATACACTATAATGGCAGAAAGTTTTTGTTAACTCATGACCCAGAATATATACCTAGCTGGTGGGATGGATGGAGTATTCATGGGCATAAACATAATAATGATTTGAAGAATTATCCTTTGATAAACAGAGAGAACAAAACAATAAATGTTAGTGCCGAACTACTAAACTATAAACCGTTTTCACTCCAAAATGTATTATCAAAACTTTAAAGAAATTCTATTAAACTGACAATCTAAATAATATAATTTTCATATCCAAAAATTAAAGATTTTAGAGCTCGGCAATAGTTTTCTATTATTACCTATCCTTACTAATTCATTAAATTGTATGTCGCCCTCAAATTTTGAAGAATTTGAAGCTTATTATGATACAGTTAAAACATTGTATTTTCTTCGGTTTTTAGGCTATGAAAATTAGAATAATTTTTCCCTGCTGAATAAGGAAAGATAATGTTTTATATAAAAAAACCATATTTTCATTTATGGTTAAGGGGGCAATAATTAATCATACAAAAAAATAGTCCAGATGATAAGTATCTAAACAAAATTAAAGATACCTCTTTTGAACCTATTTTTATAGTAGGACAACATCGATCAGGAACCAGCATATTATACAAAATACTTGATAAAACAAATCAGTTCAACGTAGTTAGGCTATATCATATCTTAGAATACGAAAAACTGTTATATAACCATATTAAAAACTTAGAAAAGGAAACTATAAACAGGATAAATAATACGATAAACAAGAAAAATATTGATAACAGAGGATCAGACCATATATCTATATCTGCTGAATCACCGGTTGAATACGTATTTGTCTATGCAGAATATGTTTTCCCATGGTATCTAAACTCAGACACCCTCCCCTATATAGAAACACTATGTAAAAAAATAAAATACATCTCAGAAAATGAAAAACCTATATTACTCAAAAACCCTTTTGATTTTTCAACTTTCTTATTCATAAAAAAAATGTTTCCAAACTCAAAATTTATATTTATCCATAGAAACCCAATCGATGTATTGAACTCCCTGATAAGAATGCTAGAAAAAGGGTTTACAGAGAAAAACGAATATTTTGGTTTAATGTATAAAAAATATAAACTACTTTTTAACAACCCTATTTCTAGATACTTTCTAAGATTATTTTTCTCCACTAAAATCCCAATAGGATTACTTGAACTTATACGACGTTCCTCTAAGAATGTAGAGTACTATCTTAAAAACATCGATAAAATACCTGAGAAAGACTATGTATCAATAAAATATGAAGATCTTTGTAATAAACCAAACCAGACCATCGGCGCCATCTTGGATTTTCTAGATTTAAAAACAAATTTTGATGCCAGTAGATTCGTAGAACCTCGTCATACCAAGACAGTTAAATCTGTAGAGATTACAGAGAAACTTATTTATAAAACTATGAAGGAATATTTTGAAAACTTTGGTTACACCCTAAAAAAACAAAAGTAGATCCTAACGCCGAGTTTCCCTATGTTTCTCTATCTGTTCCCTGTTTAATCTATAATATTTTTTGTCTAACAGTTCTGCATTGTTTTCCCTATAAAAATCTATAGCAGACTGATTCCAATTATAGACACACCATTCCATCCTACCGCAGTCATGTTTTTCTGCTTGTTTTACACAGAAATCAAACATTTTTTGTCCGATACCTCTCCGCCGATACTCTTTATCTACAAAAATATCCTCGATATAAAGCGTAGGTTTGGCGAGATAACTTGAATAAGTCATAAAAAAAATTACATAACCCACATATTCTTCACCATATCTTGCTAAAAAAGCCTTAAAACGTCTATTGTCAAAGTAGTCCTGTTTCAGACGTTTCAAAGCATCTCTATCTGGCGGGTTTTGTTTTTCATAATGTGCAAGTTTTTTGATTAAATCTGTAAAAAACTCAAAGTTGTCATAGTCAACCGATTCAATAACAGATTTAGAAATAAATCTTCTCACCTTTCAACATATTGCTTATTTACATATGGGCTGGTATATAGATGTACTAGTGCTCCATATTTCATCATGAAACCAACTTTGTCCCCTACGTTTAAACCAGTTTTTTTGGAATGAAGAATTATATGGTCGCTGCTGCTTCCAAGTATCTCTAAATTAGAATCCAAAGGTTTTAAATCCTCTACTATGACGTCTTGTTTCCCCAAAGCTACAACGACTCTCAATACCTCACCTCTATCTTTAAAACTAGGTGTTTCACCAAAAGCATTCTGACTGATTTCTCCTTCCGGTACAGACGGTTTCTTTTTCAACTCTATTATTTCTGCTTCAGCTTTAAAAGCATCTTGGAATGTGTTAGGTATAGGAGAACGATTAACCGTTTCCAACCCCAAAAGTATGCTTTCACCAAGCCGGAGATTGTTGATCCGTCGTTGTTCAACATCGTTGAGTAAGGATGGTATATTAGCTGAGTTTCCACCACTTACAACATTAATCTCCATATTGTTTCTCTTTTCTAATTTTTCTACTATGTCGGAAAATTTTTTTATTTTTTCTTCTGTTGGAACTACACCACCAAAACAAGCAAGATTCATACCTATACCATATAGATCTAAACTCTGAGATTCAACAACTTTTTCTACAGCATCTTGTATCTGATCAGTTGTCATCCCTTCTCTTAGATCACCCATCTCCACCATCAACAAAACTTTATGGACTCTACCAGCTTTTTTTGCATCCTTGGAAAGTTTATCTAAAACTTTTATCTCAGTATTCAAAGATATATCTGCATGTTCTACAACTTCAGTTGTCTCACTCAACATAGGTGTCCTAAGAAGCATCAGAGGAACCCCTAGATCCGCCTCCTGAAGTTTTTTAATATTCTCTATCCTGGAATCAGCTATCCCTCTGGCGCCACCAGCTATCATAGCCTCAGCAATTTTTCTATCTCCACAGGTTGCTTTGGTTACACCAAAAACATCTATATCAAAACTTTGACATAGATCAACAATACTTCCAGTGTTCCTCCTGATTTTTCTAAGATCTATCAGCAACTTTGGAAATCTGTTGATAACTAAAAAACCTCCATTAGATAGTTTAAAAGATAATTTGCTGTATCAATCACTTCATCTTTATTCACAAATTCATCTGGCGCATGTATATTTCCGCCACCTGGACCAAAAATGATAGTAGGAGCATCAGTACGAGTCCCAAACAGGTTGAAATCACCGACACTTTTCGTAGAAAACTTACAATGCGTCTTTTTTTCTCCCTCAACATCATCTTCCTTGGGTCTCATATCGTTCACCTTATCCATAAAAAGATCAATGTACTCATCTTCCTCATTCAAAAAAGGTTTATATTCTAACTCGGGGCCAGGTGAATGCCTACGATAAATATTAACTTTAGATTTCAAATTTAAAGCATTAACAATCTTTTTAACTTCACGTATAACTGATTCAGTACTCTCCCCAAGCATAACCTGCCTGTTTACAAGTACTTTACAAAAACTTGGAACAGTAAAAGAATAATCTCCACCATCAATGTTTAACACTACATAATGACCTCTACCTCTTTTTATATGAGTAAAAATGTCAAATCGCGCTAACTCAGAAATCAAATTAGAAGCATCATGTAAAACGTTGACCCCTATTGAAGGATGAGATGCATGAGCGGCTCTACCAAAAAACTCTATTTCAAGTAATACACGTCCTTCTGCCCCAATTATCGTAACTGGAAATTTTCCTTCATGTATCCTTTCATGTGTAAAACAATAATCATCTATCGCTAACAAAGGAGAAGGTTCAGCTACAACAATCAAGCTATAGTCATCAAGCGGAAATTCACGCAGAAGAGTATCTGCACCCAGAGAAAACGGGGCTTCCTCTCCAAATACACAACTTAGAAACAATTCTCCATTTATCTCTTCTTTCCGTTCAACTAAACCCAACAAAGCTATGATCTCCGCGGCGCAACCAGCTTTCATATCTGCAGCTCCACGACCATATATCCTCCCTTTCTCTTCTACACCTTCAAAAGGAGGATGAACCCATTGTTGCTCATCTTCAACACTAACTGTATCTAAATGACCATTCAACATAATTTTTGGGCCATTACCATTTCCAACTTTCAAATACAAATTAGAAAACTCATAATAATCGATATATGGATTAGAAACCGTTTGGAAACTTACATCAAAACCTTTCTCCTTAAGATATTGATGAGTAAAATGATAAACTTCATCTCCATCTTTAACTGAACTAGGGATTTTAATTAATTCTTTGGTGAGATAAATCAATTCCTCTTCTTCATCCCTCGTCAGAATTTTCTTCCTTTGATCCATGCTCCTCACCTTCATAAATCATCCTGTAATACTTCTTCCGTAGACCCATTTTCTCATAAAGCTTTATCGCTTTTTTGTTGTTAGTCTCCACATGCAACGATAAATCACCGTTAGCCGCCTGAAGAGCCTCCTGAATCAAACGGGTAGCTATACCTCTCCCCTTAACATCTTTCTTCGTAGCTATATACGAAAGATGATATTTCGGGAAAAAAGTATCGAAACCAGATCGAGATACTATAGATAAACCTACTAAGGTGTTATGATCAAAGGCACCTAAAACATATCCATCTTCAAAAGCGTTCTCCACTGCCTCTCTCATCTCACACATCGGATCAGAAAATTCCAGAAGCCATTCATCAAGCCTTTCTAACATCTCTTCATAAGAAATATTTAGGTCGCTTTTAGATAAAACTCTGACATCTAACTCTATAGTTCCATCAGGAAGAATTATAACATGGTTTCCATCTGATATTTCTCCTTCTTTAGCTGCTTTGATAAAACCAGTTATAGCAAAAGAATTTGCAGTACTCATATCAATGTTTTCTAAATCTTTCACTTTTTTATCATTTTTAGTAAGTTCCTCATCCTGGACGCCTACTGCACCACCATATGTATCATGTATCGCGTTGAGCGCATCCTGGCCGTTATAGCAGTTTGTATTAACCATATGCCTACTATGCTCAGTTTTCACTGTATCATTTTCGTCTAAAGTCAAAATTTCTTTACTCCCTTTTTCATATGATTCAATGATTGCATTACCATTTTCTGTGCTTACCGCCCAGATCTTTGGTAGTTTTTCAATAGTCTCATCTATCCATAAATCTTTCAAACCAAGATGTATCCCCGCTATAGAAGAACCATTAAAAGTCTGACAAAAAATAGTGTTAACTTCACCATTTAGCTGATTATTTATCTCTTTAGCAATATAAGAAAAAGCATACATATTCATAACGCTGTTAGCATAACCAAAATTTGCATCATACCAGTTGTTTTTTTGTGCAACACGTCGACTCTCAGTTACACATTCCTCATATGTTCCACCGTTTTCTCTTATCTCAACTTTATCTGAATCAAGTAGATCTTTACGTGAAATTTTGTCTTCATCAGGTACATAAAAAACCAAGTTTATATCATAATAACGAGAAAGATATGAAAGAGAGCCACCTATTGTTCCATATGTCCCCATACAAATAGTTTTTTTACCACGCGCCAAAGCATCACGAATAATTAGATATGCAAGTCTGTCTTCACTATGTCCAGAAGGATTGTTTCCCTCCAGTTTTAAAAAAATCTTTTTTATCCCTAATTCTTTCTCTAACTTTCTAGCTCTTATAAGTGGAGTTCTCCCCACTCGTTTTTTTAATATCTCATCCATATATTTTAAACCACTACTCTTTTCTCATCTGAAAAATTTCATTCTGCCCTCTATATGTTTTTAAAAATTTTTAGCCTAAATTTTTTTGAAAGTACTATATGTTAATTGTTTTTAAATGTTTATTTCTATATCTAGTTTTTCAGCGAGCTCCTTATAACGATTACGTATAGTCACCTCAGTTACACCAGCGACCTCGGCTATCTCTCTCTGTGTTACACGTTTTTTACATAGAACAGATGCAATATATATAGCTGCTGCAGCTAGGCTAACTGGTCCACGTCCACTAGTTAACTCGTTTTCAATAGCTCTTTCAAGGATTTCAACTGTTTTTCTTTTAACATCTTGATCTAAACCTAGTTTACTTCCAAATCTAGAAACGTAGTCTACTGGACTACTAGGAGGCATTTTTAAACCAAGTTCTCTTACAATAAAACGATAGGTACGCCCTATTTCTTTTCTCTTTATCTGAGATTTTTCACTCAATTCATCTAAAGTTCTAGGCATACCAGCAAGTCTACAAGCAGCATAGACACTTGCCACTACTACTCCTTCCACGCTTCGTCCTCTTATCAGGTTTTTCTTTGCTGCTTTTCTATATAGCATTCCTGATTGTTCTCTTATAGTTCTTGGTAGATTCAAAATTGAAGCTATTTTATTCAGCTCTGCGAAAGCTACTGCTAGGCTTCTTTCACTTGCGTTACTTATACGTGTACGTCGTTGCCATTTCCTCAGACGATATATCTGTCCCCTCATCTTTGTAGGGATGGTTCGTCCATATGAATCACGGTTTTTCCAGCTGATAGTGGTACTAAGACCTTTATCATGCAAAGTATATTTAGTTGGGGGACCAGCTCTTGCTCTCTTCTTTTTTTGTTCTTGGTCAAAAGCTCGCCATTCCGGCCCATGGTCAATCATGTCGTCATCTATTACTAGTCCGCAATCCTGACAGACTATTTCTCCACGTTTGTTATCACGGGAGATGTTTTTACTTCCGCATTCTGAACATTTTTTTGTATATTCAATCGTTGCATTTTCTTTATTTTGTTCTTTTCGAGGCACACAATTTCCCCCTTATAATAATTCATTTTAATATTTACTATGTTAAAATCATGTTTTGAGTTATGTTTTTACTAAAACACTTTTAATTCATCTGGCAGAATGCCTTTTTTACTTAATATTTTAGCTTGACTTCTTCTGTATTTATATTGGATATCTGCTTTTTCGTCTTGTATATCCCATGGTGCAATTATTACTAAATCGCCGTTATGGATTTTTTTAATACTTCTCTTTTTTCCCCCAGGTATTCTAGCTATCCTAGTTTTTCCATCTTCACAAGCTACGTTCATTCTTGATCCACCTAACCTTCGGTTTACTACTGCAAACATTTGGTTTTTTTCTCTTTTAGGTAGAGGCATTCTTACCTGATCTTCGTTTCTATTTTTATCTTGCATCTTATTTTTACACCATGGTTTACCCTTAGATTATAACGGCACCACAAGTTGTGTTAATATGGTATTTAAAGGTTTCGGTTTTTGTCTCCTATTTTTTTCTATAAAACAAAAAAGATTTACTCTCTCAAAACTTTTAAAAACCTTTTAAAAATCGCTATAAATGGAGAGAACACACAAAATGGATTTAAATATTATAAAAAAACTGAAAAAACCATCCGACACTAAAATCGTATTAATGGTTATAGATGGCCTCGGCGGTCTACCTGGCGAAAACGGTTTAACCGAGCTGGAAGCCGCACATACACCTAATCTTGATAAATTAGCAACCAAAAGCATATGTGGCCTTCAACAACCTGTAGCCCCAGGGATAACACCAGGCAGCGGCCCAGGCCACCTATCACTCTTTGGATACAACCCTATAAAATATCAAGTTGGAAGAGGAGTTCTATCTGCTGCAGGCATAGATTTCAAACTAAAAAAAGGAGACATATCAGCCAGAGGAAACTTTTGTGAAGTAAACAAAAATGAAGAAGTAGTAGATAGAAGAGCAGGTCGTATACCATCAGAAAAAAACCAGCAACTATGCGAAATCTTAAGAGACATAGAGATACCTGGTGTTGAAATACATGTAGAAACAGTAAAAGAATATAGATTTCTACTAGTTATAAGAGGAGAAAATCTTTCCGCCGACATATCCGATACCGATCCACAAGAAATCGGAAAGAAACCTCTAGACCCTAAACCTCTTTCAGAAGAAGCTAAAAAAACTGCTGAAATCGTTAATAGTTTCATAAATCAAGCTCAGAAAAAATTGAAGGATCAACACCCTGCCAACATGGTACTTCTACGTGGTTTCTCTAAAAAACCAGATTGGCCCACCATGAATGAAACATACGGATTAAAAGCAGCTGCTATCGCATCCTATCCTATGTACCGAGGAATCTCCCGTCTCTTAGGGATGAATGTGTTGGAGACCGGTGAAGAGATCGCTGAAGAATTCGAGACATTAGAGAAAAACTGGGATAATTTTGATTTCTTCTATGTCCATATTAAAAAAACAGATAGCTATGGGGAAGACGGCGATTATAACAAAAAATTGAAAGAAATAGAGAGAGTAGATAACCAAATCTCCAGAGTTATTGATTTAAACCCTGATGTACTCATCGTTACAGGAGATCATTCTACTCCATCCCAGCTAGAGTATCATAGTTGGCATCCTGTACCAGTACTTCTATATTCTGGTCGTTGTCGTGTCGATGAAGTAAAAATTTTTGGTGAACGTAGCTGCACAAAAGGCGGCCTTGGATGTCGTTTTCCAGGTGAAGACTTAATGCCGTTAGCTATGGCTAACGCTGAACGACTCGAAAAATTTGGCGCATAAAAAACATTGTTTTTTTTCTTTTTTTTAGAGCTGAGGAAGTTTTCCTAGGTTATCTTCTTTCTTTTTATTTCTATCGGTTCTTATAAATTTGTCTCCATCAATTTTTACTGTATGTACTTCTGATGTTTTCTCCCATACATTTTTTGCATTTTTCTTCTCTTTCAACATACAGGTATACCAGTCGTCACCTTTCTGTATACTTTCTACTACTTGATCTCGGTTATATTTTACTGGATTAGTTAACCCCTCAACTGTGTTCATCAATGCCTTCACTTGCTCAATGTGTTTGTCATCTTTTTTCTTTACGTGTGTTATCCAGTATTCTCCCATCTTCTATCGCCTCTTATCCCTTTCTTTCTCTTTTTTTCTTTTTATCTGCCGTTCTACTTCTGCCTCTGCCTCTCGGATAGCATGCATATACCCCCAGCCTTCTTCTGTAGCTATAAACATCCCTCCCGGATAAGATAACCTCATTCTGCAGTGTATAAGATGTAAATCCCGTCTGGTTTCGTTGTGTTGTTTTAAATGTACAAATATTTGTATCACGTTAAGATAATCTTCATATTTTCTAAAATCTTCAAACAACTCTTTTTTAGCTGCCTCTTTGTTAAACCCTGTAAGTTTATCTAGTTCCCCTGCGAATTGAACTATTATAGGTTCTTTTTTTGTGTATACCGCGATTGGCTCTAACAGATCTTTTTTAGTTAAAATCCCCTCTGCTTTGTTTTCATTTCCGATGAGTACTCCATGGAGATTATTTTTTGTCATGTGGTCAACTATGTCATTTATTTTATCTTCCGGATTAAAAATCTTCAGAGGTGTCTCCATATAGTTTTGAACAGGTGTTTTTATGTAGCCTTCTTTTTCGTCTACATAGGCTCCATGTTCTTTGAATCCCTCAGGTCTGTTTTCTGGATGTACAGTTCTTTTGAGGACAGAATGCATATCGAGAATACCTATAACTCTGTTGTCCTCTACCGCTGGTATGATGTTTATATCTTTACCTCGAAATAGCTTTATGGCTTTACTTAGAGGATCACCTGGTTTAATAGTGGTTAGCTTTGAAGTCATATATTCTTCGGCTTTCTTATTCCCGATTTCTTGTTTCACTATCCTCGTTAAGATTTGATTTGCTGTTACTACACCTTTGATTTTTTTATTTTCTAAAACAGGTAGCTGGTACATTCTGTTTTCCAACATCAACCGCGCTGTTTCTTCTACAGGCTGATTTATCTTTAATGTAGGTGCATGTGTCATAAAAGTTTTTACTTTTGTATTGAGCGATATTTTTGTTCTAGCTATGTCTTTTTCCAGTAGGACGCCTTGATATTTGTTTCCATCTTTGATTATCAGGGTGTCTGTTGATTCAAATTTTGGTAATGCTTTTGAGATGGACTCATTTGAGCCAAGATAAAGATAATCCCGATCAACCAGAGATTCTATTGACATTTTTACCTCCTCCACTCTTTTTTTAGCTTGAAACGTTATATAAGGTTTTTGATTGCATGATAAATATCCTAATAAAATATATTTTTTTGTTTCATATAGTCTGTTAAAACCTATAAAATAGAGCGGATGGTTGCAAAAAAAAAAGAATTAAAAATTATTGGTTTTTTTAATCAAAATCTGAACCTAAATCATAACCACAATAAGGACATTCCATATTGTCCCCAAGTGGCTGCTTACAGTTGGGACATAAAGTACCCGGATTGAAAGTTTTTTCTTCTGCCTCTACTGAACATCCACATTGTGTACAAACTCTATACGGTGTACTGTCGTTAGCTATTTTCCTCATTTGTGACCCGCAATTGGGGCACGACCACAGTTTTTCTATTTCTTCACGATCCAAAGATTACCACCAATATTAATTTTAGTTTAGCTCTTCTCTATTCAACTAAGGTAAGGAGTTTATTAAACTTTTGATTTTAACACAAAGGAAACCTTTTTACAGATGCTCATTATAAACTCAGATTATAAAAATAATCAATGAGGAGAAATAATGCCGTGCGGTACTCTATTATCTGATATAACGTTTTTGTAAAAAAAGGTGTCAAAAAAATTATGGATATAAATAAATTAAAAAACGCGTTAGTATATGAAAGATCTTTGAACCCTGAGAGAACGAACGCTACCCTAGAAAGAATCCTTGAAGTTTTTGAAAATGTTATAGATGATCAAAAAATTATACAGGGTTTAAAAGAAAACGTAGAGATAACTGATCTAAGAAAACCCATCAGTATTTCTGAAGCGGATAAAATAGTTAACTATATAGATACTCTACATCTGCCCCGTGACATAATTCAAGAAATTATTGATCAACTTAATTATTCTGAGATTTCTACAGATGAAGCAATAGAGATTCATAAAAAATACAAAATCCCGGTTTCGAAACTTGAGAAAGATATAGTCCCTGTTAGGGGAGAAGGAAGCTGGATACTTGACACAAAAGGCAGATGGTTTTTAGATATGGATAGCAACTATAGCGCCACCAATCTAGGTATGGACAACAAAGAATTAGCTAGAGGACTGTACAATCAAGCAAATCTTTTAATTTCTATGAAAGAGGACCGTGTTCAAATTGCTCGAACAAGATTTCTAAAAGAAATCGAACAGATGATGCCCACTGGTTTAAACTATTTTTATTGGCAGAATTCTGGTGGTGAGGCTGTAGATAAAGCCATTAAAATAGCTAAGGCCTACACCAACAGCAAAGATGTAGTTGCTTTCAAAAATGGTTTTCATGGTCGTACTCATGGTGCTGTTGCGGTGACTTGGAACAAAGATTATCGAAAACCTTTCCTTTTAGATGACGAAGATTGGGTTCACTTCGCAGATTTTAACGACATTGATTCTGTACGTAAAGTTTTAGATGAAACTGACGCTCGGATCATAATCATGGAAGTAATTCAGGGTGAAGAAGCAGGAAATCTCCCTGCGGATCCTGAGTTTATAGAGCAATTGTGGTATCTTAAAGAGGAGAGAAACCTGATTATAATTGATGACGAAGTTCAGGCTGGTTTTGGCCGTACAGCAGTAGAAAAAGGAGATTGGTTTGCATGTGACAGCTATGATGTTGTTCCAGATATAATGGTTATCGGTAAATCTTTCGGAGGAGGTTATCCTGTAACGGCAGTAGTTACAAATGATGAAATATCTAACGCTATGAAACCTGGTTATGATGGCTCAACTTTTGGTGGAAACCCTATGGCTATGACCTCTGCTTTGATTGCCACACGTCAGATGAGAGAAAGAGATGTTACTGCCAATGTAGTAGAAAGATCTAAACAATTTAGAAAAGGTTTGAAGTCGTTAAAAGAAAAACATTCAGTCATAGAAGAGATACGTGGAAGAGGACTGATGATTTCTTTTTCTCTAGGCAGCGAAGAAAACGTGTCTAAAACACAGGATTCTCTTAGAGAACTGGGCGTTAAAAGTAGTTTGTCTACAGATAAATATCTAAGGATATTGCCCCCTACAGTTATCAGTAGAGGTGAAGTCGAGTATTTCTTAGATAAATTAGATATGGCTCTTGAAAAACTATGAGCTAAATAAATTCTTTATCTTTATTTTTTCACAAATAGATAGTTTATAGCCGGTATATGTTGCATTTCCCACTTTTCAGGATAAATTTTATATCCTAGTTTACTTAATAAACACGGAGTCTACTCTGTGGGGGTAAGGAATGATAAAAACTACTGATACTGTTCAAATATTACGATCAACGATTGGTAATCCCGTTAGTAGAAAATTTTTGTCTAGCCTTGGTTACTGTCCTGATTGCGGTAAGAACCGTATTGAGATAGCTCTTGAGCTTTACACCGGCACCCGTAATGATGCCTGTGTCAAATGTAGAGTTGCTGAAAAAACATTGTCTGGCATACTTGCTGCCGGCGGTAGAGCTTTTGGAGTAAGTAGTAAACAGTTAAGAAAGAAGTTTAGTGAACCCTCCTGGCGTAAAGGACTATCTAACGTTTTATCAGGTATCGCCCATTTTGGAGTTAACCGACCTTTTGTTCCTGGAGCCCCATTTTTGGTTGTATGGGATATAACCTATGGTTGTAACCTTAACTGTAAACATTGTTATGCTAACGCCGGCAAAGTTGGTAAAGATGAGTTGTCCACCGAAGAAGCTAAAAAAGTTATAGATGAGTTAGATCATGCCTCTGTACCAATCATTGCTTTCTCTGGCGGTGAACCTCTAGTTCGCGATGATATCCTAGAACTAACTCGCTATGCGGCTGATAAAGGTATCTATATCGCTATGGCTACCAATGGCACACTAATCACCAAAGAAAAAGCCAAAGAAATGAAAGAGGCAGGCGTTAAATTCATCCAGATAAGTCTAGATAGCGCTGACGCCGAAACTCATGACAGTTTCAGAGGAATTGATGGAGTTTTCGATAAAACCATAAAAGGAATTAAAAACGCGGTTGACGAAGGATTCTTTGTAAACATTGCCTCTACTGCCACCAGCTACAATAAAGATGAAATCCCCGACATCATAGATCTTTGTGAAGAACTCAATGTAAACTGGTTTATGCTCTATAATTTCGTACCAACTGGACGTGGAGAGTTTATCTCAAAAAATGATTTAACACCCAAAGAGCGAGAAGAAATCCTCAAAAATCTATGGGAGAAGTTAAAAAATAAAGAAAGTAAGGTAAATGTTTTGTCTACCGCTCCACAGTTTGCACGCGTAGCTCTACAATCAGAGTTGAGTGAAAATAAAAAAATTGTTCCTACCCATTTCTATAATTCTTCTCTTTCTGGCAAACTGGTTAATCTCGCTGAGTTTATAGGAGGATGTGGTTGCGGACGGTTTTACTGCGCTATAAGACCCAACGGAAACATTGAACCTTGTGTTTTCTTCCCATTAAAAATTGGGAATATAAAAGACGACAACCTCCAGAAACTATGGAGAAACAACCAAACGTTGAAGGAACTTCGAGATAAAGACATTTTAAAAGGTAAATGTGGGGATTGCCGTTATCGTTACTACTGTGGAGGATGCCGCGCTCGAGCTTATAGCTATACCGATGATTACCTAAACCCTGATCCCGGATGTGTCAGAACTAAGTATGAGTTACAAAATTTTGGATCAGTTGAAGCCAAAAAATAATTTTTTTTTTCTTTGTTCCTTATTTTTTCGATAAAGTTTAAATATAAGTTTTCAGTAAAAAAGATATAGCTTTAGAAATCAACTTAATATGGAGGTGTAATGAAAATATGACCAACCATGATGCAGATAAAGATGATGACAAAAGAAAACCATGGAAAAGAGACCCCTTTGGTTTCTTCGGTATGGACGATGACATCGAACGAATGTTTAGAGAAATGGAACGGATGATGGAAAGAGCATTCAGAGATTTCTCTCCTCAAAATATGAAACCAGGTAAATCCTTTGTACATGGTTTCAACATCCATATCGGTCCAGATGGTAAACCACGTGTCCAAGAATTCGGCAATCGTTCACGTAGCCGAAAATCCAAAGATGAACAACCATTTTCAGAGGAAAGAGAACCTCTCACCGACGTAATGGAGAGCGATGAAGAAGTATCTATCACGGTTGAACTTCCCGGTGTAGAAAAAAACGATATAGATCTTAAAGCCACCGAAGAAAACCTAGAAATCCATGTTAATACACCCCAACGGAAATACCATAAAACTGTGGATCTACCATGTGAGGTGAAACCAAAAACAACAGAGGCCACCTACAAAAACGGTGTACTCGACGTAGCTATTAAGAAAAAAGAGAAAAAGAAGTCAGATGATGGCTACCATGTAGACATACAGTAACCTTATTCTTTCTTCTCTCTCAAATTTTTTTTTATTTTAGATTTTTGTCTTGAACAAACTTTTCTAAATGTTTCTTGATTTCTTCCGCTGTTTCTTCACCTACAGCATATTTCACTCTCGCTATAGGTTTGTCTGTTTTGAGTACTCTGGTTATATCGATAGGTGTACCGCTAACTACTACTTCTGCGTCTGATTTGTTTATAGTTTCCTGTAGTTCTTCCATCTGTTTTTTTCCATATCCCATCGCTGGTAAAACGTTGGTTAAATGTGGATATTTGTTAAAAGTCTCTACTATAGAGCCAACAGCAAAACTTCTTGGATCAATGAGTTCACCGGCGTTGTTTTCTTTTGCCGCTACGGTTCCTGCACCGTATTCCATGCTTCCATGGGTGACAGTTGGTCCATCTTCAATTACTAGAGCTCTTTTCCCTTTGATTTTTTCTTTGTTTTCGGCGGTTACTGTTGAAATTCCATGTATGATTTCTGCATCAGGGTTTATCTCTTTTATGTTTTGAATTACTTTCTCGATGTTTTCTCTTTCAGCGGTGTTTACTTTGTTTATCAACACTATGTCTGCGTTACGAGCGTTGATTTCACCAGGGTAGTAGCTTATTTCGTGTCCTGGTCGATGTGGATCAGCTAACGTTATCAACATATCTGGTTTATAAAACGAGAAATCGTTGTTTCCTCCATCCCATATAATTACATCTGCCTCTTTCTCGGCTTCATGTAATATTTTTTTGTAATCTACGCCTGCGTAGACTACTCCACCCATGTCGATATATGGTTCATATTCTTCTCTTTCTTCAATAGTACAGTTGTATTTATCTAGATCTTCATAACTGGCGAAACGTTGACAGATCTGAGTAGTTAAATCTGGGTCATAGGGCATAGGATGACGGATACTTGCTACTTTTAAACCTTTGTCAGTAAGTATTTCAAATATTTTTCTTGAAACCTGTGATTTCCCACAGCCTGTTCGAACTGCACAAACAGCGATAACAGGTTTACTTGATTCTATCTGAGTGCTATTTGGACCTAACAAAACAAAATCAGCTCCAGCTGCATTAACCATAGCAGATCGACGCATCACATACTCATAGGAAAGATCGCTATAAGAAAAAGCCACCAAATCTATATCATGTTTTTTAATCAAATCAGTTATTTCTTCTTCAGGATAAATAGGGATGCCATCAGGATAAAGCTCTCCAGACAACTCCGAAGGGTATTCTCTCCCATATATATCTGGTATCTGCGTAGCTGTAAAACATACTACTTCGTATTCCTCGTTATCCCTAAAAACAGTGTTAAAATTATGAAAATCTCGTCCTGCTGCGCCCATTATAATTACTTTTTTCTTTTCTGTCATAATCTTCTCTTAAGCCTCCCAATAAAGATGGTGGTTCCCGGTATAATCTAACCCCTTTTTAAAGATTTTTCAAAAAAAAAATGGGAAAATAGGATAACAACCCTTTTTTTATTGCTCTTTGTATTTCTCAGCTATTGCCTCTGCTACCTCAAGCGTAGTGTTGTCTCCACCAAGATCATATGTTTTAATCTTTCCTTCTTCAATCACTTTTTCTATAGCTTTTCTTAATTTACCTGCATCTTCTTTTTCTCCCAGCCAGTCAAGCATTAAACTTGTAGAGATCAACATAGCTGTAGGGTTTACTTTGTATTCACCGGCATATTTCGGGGCGCTTCCATGAGTTGGTTCAAATAGGGCATAGTCATCCCCAATGTTTCCACTGGCAGCAAAACCTAACCCTCCTACTAGTTGAGCAGATAAATCAGAAACAATGTCACCAAACATGTTTGAAGCTACTAAAACAGAATAATCCTGCGGGTTTTTCACAAGCCACATACACATCGCATCAACATTGGTCTCCCAGAGTTCAACATCAGGATAATTTTCCGAAATTTTTCTAGCTTCATCAACCATCATACCACTAGTTTCCCTGATAACATTTGGTTTTTCTACTAGGGTTACACTTTTACGGTTATGTTCACTGGCATATTCGAAGGCTTGAGTTATAATTTTTTGACATGCCGACCTTGTAAAAATACGGCAGGATATCGCCATCTCGTCCAAAGAGATGTCATTAAATTTCTCCATGTTTTCATTTTCAGATAATGCATCAAAAACTTGTTGTGAAACCGGATGGAATTCTACACCTGAATACAGCCCCTGAGTGTTTTCTCTGAATACTACCAGGTCTATATCATCTCGGTAGTTTAACGGGTTGCCTTTAAAGGCTTTACACGGCCGCATATTTGTATGGAGATCAAAAAGCTGTCTAAGACGTACTATAGGACTTGAATAAACATATCCTTTATCTCTTAACTTTGGGTCTAGTTCTTTCTGAGCTTCTTGGTTAGGTTTAGAAGTTATAGCTCCAAAGAGACAACAATCAGTTTCTTTCAACAAATCAATGGTTCGATCTGGCAGAGGGTTTCCTTCTTTCTTCCAAAACTTCCAACCGACATCTCCAGGAATATATTCAGCATCAAGATCTATGGTGTCTAAAACAGTTTTTGCGGCTTCCATTACATCATGGCCGACACCATCTCCAGGAAGCCAAGCTATTTTATATTTTGACATGGAAAATATGTAAACGAAACCTTGTTTTTAAAATTTTGTTAACAACATCTAAAAAAACACTTTTTTTTATCTTCTGAGTTCACCTAACGTGGTAGCTCTTTCTGCAAAAGCGTTGTGTTTATGGATGCTCTCTTCGCTTTCACTTCGCACCATCACAGTTACATCATCTGGTAGATCTTCGTATTTCTTTAAAACAGAGCTGAGTATATCTCTTACTACATCTTCTACAAACTTAGGTTTTTTATGCGCATCATATACTAGTTCTCCTTCTCCACCACGTTTAAGAATACTATATGTTGGGCTGCTGAATGATTTCTCTACTATCTCTATTAAGTCATCAGCATCAACATTTTTGCTCTCCCCAGGTATCTCAACCATCAAAGTAGTTATATTACGTTGATTATGTGATGGAGGCACCTCATCTTTTTTGTAGTCTCCTATTTTTCTTATTACTTCCATCGCACAGGGGCAGGCAGTCATACCTATCGCTTTTACCCCTATCAATTTTTTAATTTCACCAGAATGGTTAGCACGCGCCTCAGATACCAGTTTGAAAGGTTCCAGCCCTTTTTTACCGGAAGGATACTTCCTCTCCATGAAATAGTCAGCTTCAGCTTTCACCTCAGCAAAAGTAGCATAATCATGTTTTTTAAGTAGAAATTTTGCCACTTTTGCACAAAAAGATTCTAAATCTGAAACAGGTTTCTTAACGTTTATATCGGCTATTTCATCTACCAATTCTAAATTACGAGACATATGGCTACCTTTCTGCTCAGCGGGAAGATCAACAAAAAGATCCATTTTAACTACTAATGGTATCACGTTTTCTTTGTTTGGTCTTTTAATATGAACCAGTTTTTTTACACCGGTGACACCTACACGGTTGATTTTGAAGTTTAACTTAGAGGGGCCAGATTGGACATCTGGTAGATCAACTGTTTTCACCATAATTAATTCTACCTCAGAGAAAACCAAAAACAAGATGTAACATATTAACATTCGGTTTCAACTCAAAAAAAATAAACAAATGGAGGGTTGACTTGTTTTTTTTGTACCCTCTTATTACCCAATTAATACCTTTCATACACCGGGCGATATGCACCCTGCTTTGTATCCAGGTATCCCTCCCCAAAAGATAAGAGGGGCCAAAAAGCGGTTGAAACATAAAAATTTTTGTTAGTGTACAACCCTCTAACAAAAAAAAAACATTATTATTCTTTATTTAAATATTTTTCTGAATTTTCATCATAAATTTTTTTAACAAAAAACTAAAAATAAACCCTGCCTTATTTCACCGGTGAAAAGTATATGATGCCGCTGTGGCTTAGAGGTATAGCGATTCCTTGGTAAGGAATAGGTCGCGGGTTCAATTCCCGCCAGCGGCTTCAGTATTTATTATTCAATTCCCTAGTAACCTTTTTTAATTTTTTAATCTATAACATGATTGAAAAGACTATGTCGATTCATAATTATGATATAGAAAAAAAATAAAAAAAAGTTTTTAAAACAGATAATCCCAATGGGTTTGAAGGATGAAGAAATCGTCACGGTGTTAGAAGCTGATAACGAGTTTTTCCCTTATAGAATAGATTCATCATCAACTCCTTTTTTATATGATTACTTTTTTAAACTAAATATATTTCACACTATCATTCTATTTCAAAGTATATCTTAATTTAAAAACAAAGAAAGGGTAGCAATCAGATGGATATAAAAATCAGAAAAAAGTACTTATTCTATGTCCTTGCCTTTGGATCTGCGGTAGTGGCAGCTATAACATCAGGTTTGGATACTGCTATCTCCAATATCTACATCGAGGATTCTTGGGCTTTTGGTGTAGCTGCTTTTCTAATAGGGATATTAGTGGCCCTCATTTTGGCTCTTTTTCTTTCGATAAAAGTAAAAGGAGAAAGCCTAGGTGGCCGTTTTATTGATCCCTCTTTTGATAGATTGCGTCTAATTGATAAAAACGAGTTAAAATATCATTTAATAGCAGGTGTAGGTAACGCTGTTTTAACGGCAGGATACTTCGCTTTATTGTCTGACTTAGGTGATCCCTCTGTTGTTTTGCCTTTTACTCAGATTGTTATTCTTTATCTAGTTGTTTTTGAATCAGCTATTGGAAAAGGATTCCCCACGTTGTCTGAGGTGCAGTCAGCGGTTATAGTTACTTTTGGTGCAATACTAGGGTCTCTAACTCTAACCGGGTCTATAGGTCTGGAACCACTTGTAATCGTTTTTCTTGTTATTAATCCTGCATGGGTTGTATTTTCTATTTATCAACGTAAACTTAAGTTGATGAAATTTAAAAACAAGTATAATGACTCCATCAACATCCGTTTTTGGAATGTAGTTTTTTCTTGTCTTTTCACGATAATATTCGTGTTTTTCATAGATATGTTATTTGGTAGTAACCATCTCATAGCTGGTTTAACAGCCTCGATAGTTCATTTCAAATGGATCTTTCTTAGCATGTTTTTAACATTTTTCTCATATGTATTCTATATCCGAGCTCTTGGTATCGGAAAAGCCAGTGTTACTCAGGCTGTCAGAGCCTCAGTGATAATATTTGCTATACCTGTTACCCTGTTTTTAGCACATGTTGGGATATCACCAGCATTCCCCTTCGACTCCACTCTACTTGTTATTAAATTCATCGGTACAACGTTGATATTGCTGGGTATAGCCTCCTATGCTTTAACCTTGGTGAAAGGATATGTTTTCATAAAATCAAAACCTGGTTATCCTATAGAAGAAACCATGGATAAACTCTGGAAGATAAGAGGAGTAAATCGAGTTACAGCCACCGCGGGGCCATATGATTTCATCGTAAAAATACATGTCCGCACTTTGGTTAAAGGATATGAACGAGTGATAAAAAATTTAGAAAAAATACAGGGGATAGATAGCTATAAATGGGAATCTGTGTTGAAAGAATGGGAGGATATCTAAAAATTATATTTTCAAAATTTTTTTTATTTGAGTTTTCCTCCTTCAAGAGCAAACTGAGATAACAATGTTTCTAATTGCACATGTTCATTGCTTCCTTCAGTAAGGCGAAACTCTATTTCACCTGTTTTCTCTATCAACTTTACTTTGCTTGTATCAGGAATAGATAAATCATAGATAGTTTGATGGATCTGTTTAATTACATCTTCTCCGCTCAAACCATATTTTATCAGTAAATCATATAGTTGATTTCGTGCAGCCATAAAGTTTCCTCCAAGGGCTGTGTCGATAAGATTTTTTATATCCTCGGGTTTGGCGGTAGCGCTAGTTTCATATAGCAGTTCAGCAGTGATTTTTTTATTCATCGAAGCACCTACCTGTAAAACGTTGATAGCTTTACGTAAATCTCCCTTTGCAATGAAGATAAGAGCTTCTAATCCATCCTGTGTTATCTCAAGTTTTTCCTGCGTGGCAATCTTCCTGATATATTTTTTGATATCTTCATCTTTTATGGGGTTAAAACGGAAGAGGGTGCAACGAGATTGAATAGGCTCAATTATTTTAGATGAATAATTCGCAGAGAGAATGAAACGACATATATGGGTGTATTTCTCTATTGTTCTCCTTAAAGCTGCTTGGGCGTCAGGTGTTAATGAATCTGCTTCATCTAGAAAAATTATTTTGAAACTAGTTTTTCCTATGGGTGCTGTTCTTGCAAAATCTTTGATTTTTCCTCTCACAATTTTTATTCCTCTTTCATCACTAGCGTTAAGTTCATGGAAATTTTGTTTCCAGGTTTCTCCAAAAAGTTCTTTTGATAATGCTAAAGCTGAAGTAGTTTTACCAGTTCCGGCTGGTCCAGCGAAGATTAAATGAGGAACATTTCTGGTTTTGGCATATGCTTTTAGCCGTTCCACTATTTCATTCTGACCAGCTATGTCATCTAGTTTTTTAGGGCGATATTTTTCGATCCAGATATCTTCCATAGTTTGTTTTTCACACCTTAGGGAATAGTATTACATGTTTAATGTTTTTTTGTCTAATATACAGTGTATCATCTGAGGTAGTTTTTTAACGTTCTTTGACAGACGATGGTCATCCTCTAAAAAGTGGATAGTGGCTTCTTGTTTTTTTGCAAACTGTATACTCCATTCATTTGGAACTACAGAGTCCTCGGTGCCGACGATTAGGAATATATTGCAGTTGAGTTTTTCTTCAAATAATGCTGGTTTTTTCATATCTCTTAGTATCCTCTGAGGCATACCTTCTATGTTTTCTATATTTACGTCGGGTGGTATTATAGCAGGGTTGAAAAGTACGAGTTGTTTTATCTCTGGTTTTTCGTAGGCTACCTGCGCGGATAGAAATCCACCTAGGGAGGAACCTAATAAAACCGCGTTTTCGTCATCACCTACAGCTTTTTTGATCTCTTTTACGCAATCTGAAATAACGAGTTCCTCTGGTTTACAGTCTCGATATTTAACTGCTTCTGCGTTTAACTCTTTTTTAAAAAGACTACCTTTTGTGCTGTTAGGGCTGGAAAGATATCCGTGTATATAATATAACATCACTTCTGATTGAATGTAGATTGTGTTATTAATATGCTTTCAAAAAACTTAACCACCGATATAATAGAATAAAATTATATATAATGAATTATATAATGTTATATGTAGAGTAACAATGAAAAAAACAACTCTTATAGCGATAATATGCGTTTTAATATTAACAGCTACTTCAATTCCAGCCTATGCAGTAGAAAACGAAACAATTGATCCAACTATTAAAACAAATTATATCAATAATTCATTAAACAACGATACGACTGAAAATAAGACGAAAAATTTATTTTTCACTGTCGGTCCCGCTCATCTGTTTTCCAAAGTAAAAATCCAAGATGCAAAACTTAGAAAAATAAACAGAATCAGTCGTTGCCTCAGAAGAATAAGAATAGCACCACTAATACCTATTGCCTTCCTAGAAAACGCTACATTCACGTTGACATATAGGACACCTTCTATATTAGGATCAAAATTTTCCTACACCACTATATATGGCAGCGTCAACAAGAGTTTCACACCAGATCTTGGCAATATCACAGAGAGTATAAACCGTAGTGGAAACATAACTTTTTTCATAAATAAACCGCATTCTCTCCAGGTAGAAAACTTTACAGGTCTTTTTATATACCGAAGAACAAAAATTTTACAGTTTAAACCCGAATTTAAACTTTTCAAACCAGCAAGATTTTCATTCATAGGAATCTATGAAAATGTTAAACCTGTCTAAGTCGATTATTTTGAAAACATTTCAACATAGATTTTTCTACTTCTAGGTCCATCCCCCTCGAAGAAAAATATTTTTTGCCAGGTCCCCAACACCAATCTACCATTTTCCACGATTACTCTCTCTGAGGAACCAATAATACTAGCTTTGATATGGGCGTCACTATTTCCCTCTGCATGTTTATAATCACCGTTTTCTGGAACCAGTTTTTGAAGAGTAGTGATGATGTCTCTCTGTACGCTAGGGTCAGCTCCTTCATTAATAGTTACAGCAGCGGTGGTATGAGGTACATATATCGATATTTCTCCGTCTTCAAATCCTTCTTCTTTAATAGCCTTCTCTATTTTATCTGTTATATCTGCCATTTCTGTTCTACTATTAGTCTTAACTTTTAACTTTATCATAAAAACCTATAGCTAACCTCCCTTCCAGATAAAAAATATTTTTTTTTTTTATCGTTGAGAATGTATTAGTAGAGGTTTTTTTATTTTTTCTGATAAGTTTTTTGTATGATATGTTTATTTTCATCTATCCTTAATATATGGATGTCTAGTGTGATGGCGTTATGAAACCCGATGCTATACTATTTGATATGGATGGAGTTTTGGTTGATTCACTTGAATCATGGTGGTCAGCTTTAAATGATGCTTTAGAGAACTATGGATATGACAAAGTTAGCAGAGAGGAGTTCAAAGATCGTTTTTGGGGTCATGATTTAAGAAGTAACCTAGAAAAATTTGATATAGACAAAAAAGTAGTTAGTTTCTGTAACAATGTATATAGTGAACATATCGATAAGGTGAAAGTTTTTTCTGACACCAAAAAAACATTGGGAAGTTTAGATAGTTTCAAAAAGGCTTTAATCACTAATACTCCTAATGGCTGTACAAATCAAATTCTGGATATAACTGGTTTAAAAAAATTTTTTGATGTAATTATTACTAGTGACCATGTAGGTATGGGTAAACCGGATCCTGAAATGATTTTCAAAGCATGTAGTGAGCTTGATGTCAAACCAGAGAACTGTTTATTGGTAGGTGATACAGATAGTGATGTTAAAGCAGGCCACGCTGCTGGTTGTAAAGTGGTTGGTATTAAAATTGATGCAGATTATAGGGTTGAAAAATTATCTGATTTTAAAAATATTTTAGAGTTATAACATTTGTAAAAAGTTTAATTAAGATGGGATATTATTTTGTTGGATCGGTTAAAAAATATTTTGTTGCGGGGTATAAGCTTTGAATTCAGAACAGAAAAAAATGTGCGATAAAGCCTATGATTTGGCTTTTAAATATGAAGCAGAACGCGGTAGCTGCCCACAGTGTGTGTTAGCTGCTTTGATGGAAACTGTTGATGTCGGTGATCCTGTTTTGGTTAAAGCGGGTGATGCTTTAGCTGGTGGCACTGTTTTGTCTAGTGAAGGTACATGTGGTGCTCTTGCTGGAGGTTTGATGTGTATAAGTTCGGCGGTTGGCCGTAGCTATGAGGATTTTTCAGAGGGCCGTAAGAAAAGACGGGTTTTTCAGTTTGCTAAAAAACTCTATGATCGTTTTATTGAAGAGTATGATTCCATTCTTTGTAAAGATGTCCAGAAGAAACTGTTTGGTCGGTCTTATAATCTTATGGATAAGGAGGAGTATCAGGCTTTTGAGGATGCTGGTGCACATGTAGATAAATGTCCAAAAGTTTCAGGTAATGTAGCAAAGTGGACTGCAGAAATTATATTAGAAGAACTCAAAAGATAATATATTTATAGAGTTTGGGCACAAAATAAATTTGTAGAAAGTTTAATATTGCCCAATCTCTTTTGTGATTTGGTTTTTTTCAACCAATCCAAAGAGGGAAATGTAAAAATAACAAGAAACCTTTAAATATTATCTTTTAAATAGAGATTGATGTGGAGATGAAAAAAACAAGTTAATTAAGTTGTTTTTATGGAAAATATTAAATATTATTGTGAGGATATATTAATATAGAGATAAAAATATTAGTTTGAAGGGAAAAAATGAAAAAAAAATACGTACAACATAATGGCAAAAAAGTAGTAGCCTTCGATATTTCTAAAGATTTTAACAAATTTGTAAAGAAAAACAAAAAATTGTTAAAAAAACTTTCAAAAATTTAGATTTCTTATTTTAATCCAAAAATTGGTAATACATCTTTTAATTTTTTGATAAAAAGTCTCGTTTTTTATAATCCATCTCATTATTTCCTTAATATTATCTGTGTCTTTACCCGCATCTGCCCAATCTTTAATTTTCCTATAATGTATTTGATAATTTAAATATCCAAATTTTACATCAAAATTATTTATTTTTAAAAAGATCCATAAAGTAACAAAACCGGTTCTTTTATTGCCATCAACAAAAGGATGTCCGTCTTCAAGAAATAGATTAAAAATTCTAGCTCCTTTATAAATTATATCCTCCCATTTATTTTCGCTTTTATCTTCATACCATCTAATACAAACAAAATCTAAATCTCCATCGTGCAAAATTCCTGGAAAAACATTTCGTTCTCCTTCTGATCTAAATTTATTTATTAAAAAATCGTGCAATGAAATTATTTGCTCTTTTGTTGGATAAAATATACCTTTCTCTTTAATAGGAATTAGATTTTCGGCTTTATCTATCCAATCAGCAAAATGAGCAACTAAAGTTTTTCTCACAATTTCTATCCCACAATAAATATGCTTTATTCACTATAAGTGTTTATACAAAGGTAATAACATAATTTAATTCCATTAAAAATTTAAAATTTATACAAAAATATTTCTGCCAGACTTGAAATATATCCAAAGGAAAAAGCGCAAACTAAAAAATCTATGGCGGTTTATAGTTTTTTCTAAGCCATTTTTATACTTGTACGATAGATGAAAATAGAAACTGACCGAGTATAACGGTTAACGTAAAAACCATTATCGATATAGGGATGGTTTTACCCAACGAATACATATAAGTAGCTTTGTCATCACCTTCATCTATACCATTGGTGAAATGAACCATCAAAAAAATCAACTCTATCAGATATATACCGATTACTAATACAAAAAACTCTGGACTAATATTCTGAACCGAAAAAGAAGTATTAACAGTAGGCATAGAGACACCAGCAGATGAAAGATCCGTCTCAGTTGGAACCTTCCCAGACATATCTGAAAGGATACTAGTAATAAGCTTAGTTATAGAAAGAGTAATACCACCAATAATTGGAGCAAAAACAGCTACTGTGCCTCTCAACGTAGAAGTCAAAGAATACAATTGATCCCTTATTTTATTTTCAACTTCCTGAAGATGTTTAAGATGATCCGCTATACGAATAATTGAAACACTAACCGCCTTCTGACTCTTTTTAATACCCTCTACAAAAAGACGCATAATAGCCTTAACACGATCAGAATAAACATGTTTCAAAGAACCAAAATCGTCGTTAAACAAAGCTTCATCTATACTAGTATGCATAGCAGTTAAATTATAACCGGTTTGACTGAAAACCTTAGCTATCTCAGATCCCTCCATAGTCTCAGCGGCATACAAAAAACTCTCCTCAGGTGATTTCTCCTCATTGACTCTTTTACCAAGAATGTACAATGCATCGCTAAACTCTGTCTCGATCTTCCGGATTTCATCACGAATCTTCTTATAAGGCCGATAAACACTTAAACAATAAAAACTAAAACCTAGGCTAAAGCCCCAAATCAAAAACAACGTTACAGGGAAGAAACTGTTTAAACCGTTTCTATCAACAACAAAATCTAAGAAACCAACAGAAGAACCATCTGGAAACAAAACCGGTAGAAAAATAAAAATAACGCCGGGTAAAGCAACTAATCCACCAATCAAAAAAGCTAGAAATCTAAACTTGTTTTTATCTAAATCAACCAGATCAGGATGATCCTCAGGTATCACAGGTGGATTAAAAGTAGCAGGTCGAGTCAACAAAACACGTCGAGTATAATAAAAAATAAACAACGGCAACAAAACATCATATATAAAAAAAACTTGGAGAATATTTATCTGCAAACCTACAAGACCTGCAGCAGGAAGCATTGCCACTAACGCCAAAGGTATCATAATCCCAATTGAATAAATAAACATAGTAGGTTGATGCAGCCGACTAGCAAACTTGTTCATAAGGTCGCGTGTACCATCTAAAGCGACATCCAAAGAACGATTAAGGGTAACTAAACGTGAAGCCTCCTCTCGTTCATGAATAGAACTCCTCACCAGATGCAGAGAACGTTTAAAATAATCACTCCATTCACCCCAAAGTGTAGCGAAATTTCCTAAAGCGTCATCTACACCATGATAAATACGTATCTCCATATCCCAAAGCATTTTACGTAGATCACGAGCCAGAGAAGTAGAGGATTCAGAAGCAGCAAACTTAACGCTGTTCTCAAGATTAGGCACCAACTTAAGATACATCACCAGATAACTCAACACCTCCGGGATGTCACCCAAAGAATGAATTTTAATAAAACGAGCATAAGTCTTAGGATAGTTAACCAAAAGATTCAACACAAAAAAAGGCACCACAAATAAAACCAGCGCCATCAGAAAAAGAGTCAAAAAATCTATACTAAAAAAATTAAACCAGTGAAGCAGAAGAATTATCAAATCCAACAGTAAAAATAATACAAAAAATAGGAAGGCACCGGCATAGGACAACCGGACAATGTCAAAAGTCGATAGTTGTAACCCTGTAAAATTTAGATTGTTGACATATTCTGCATCAAATTTTTCCTCAATTTTTCCCCTAGTTTTTTTGTCTTCTTTGATCATCCATGAAAAATATTTTTCAGCGAAAAAAGAGGCTTTTTCATACCAATGAAATCTTTTTTTCATGGTAATCTTCCAACATAGTTTTCAAACCATTCATACCACTGTTTCTCAACCTGTCGATAATCCACCTTTCTGTTTCTTATCTTGTTTTCCTCTATAAACATCCATAAGGCGTTGTTACAATCTCTATTGGCATCTGCCTCTAAGAGAAACTCTTTTTCTTTTCCTTTCTCTGCAATTGTTTTTTTGATTTTTGCTCTTAGACGTATGTTTTGAAGAGCTTTTTCGACTGTGATACCCCATTTACGGGCGATGTCTTCAAGAAGTTGCGATTGCCCCATATCTAACAAATCAGTAGATTCCAGGGTGTCTCTTGCGGTGTTGTATACCATGACATCTTGGAACACTTTATCGGTATGATTTTTTGCTTTCCATCCGGTTTTGGTAATCTCAGAGATTTCTACTACTCTCCTTTTTCTATCTATACCTCCTTCCATTCGTATAGGGGCGGCTATAACTATTGCGTCTACTGCTTTGAAAGAAGTAGCTGGTACACCTATATCATAAACTACTCGTTCGTATACATCCCGGGTTGTTGAGCCATGGATGGTACCCATTATCAGGTTTCCCGCTGCACCTACCCGCATAGCCTCAAAAAGTACTTTTGCTTCTACGCCACGTACTTCTCCCAGTATCAACACTGATTCACCTAGACGAAGAGCTGTACGTAAAGCATCAGAGGGACTAACCTCTGTTGAACTTGCTCCTGAGGAAATAGATTTCGTTATCAACGACTGTATTTTGTAACCAATGTTTTGTAGGTCATCGACAGGTATCTCAGCTGTATCCTCTAAAGTTAATATCCGGAAACGCTGAGGGATCTCCAATATTAAAGAACCAAGCAGAGATGTTTTACCAGCGCCTCTACTACCCGCTATCAACAGAGAGGCTTGTCCATCCACTAAAAAACTAAGGAAACCAGCTGCCAAAGGAGACAACATTTTGTTACTTATAAAACGGGTAAGAGTCCACGGTTTTTGACGATGTCGTCTGAGTGCAAAAGCTATACCTTTTGGAGTCAAAGGATTAGAAATAGCGGCAACACGTGTTTTATACTCCTCCAAATCCATATCCAAAGTAGGTGAAGCTTCAGAGAAAGCACGGCCGCTAAGAGTACGGAAACGAGAAGCCAAAGCATCAATATCAGCGTTAGACAAAAAAATATTAGAAGTATATTCCTCGCCGTCAACCACTAAATGAAGAGCGTTATTTACCACAGGGGCATTGACATATACATCCTGTATACGTTGATCAAGAAGTAGATCTTCAAGAATACCGAAACCTGCTGTATATCTGGAGAAAACATCAGATAGATACTCTATACGATCAGCTTTAAGATCAATCAAACCCTGTTCAACAAAACCTGATATTATATCTCTGGCGAAATGACGAAAATATTCACGAGCAGTTTCACTATCCATAAAAGAAGTATCTGATGGTCTATGTTGAGAGAGATGATCTCTAACTTTTTCTAACAAGTATATCTCATTACGAGGTAAACTGTATTCAGAAGGGGAAACAAAATATAGTTTCTCAGGGCGACTTTTCAACATGTAAAGAGAGACATTCATAGGGCGGCGATTCCCTCTTTTTACCTCATATGACTCCAAAAAAACTGCATCTGGGGGAGGCTGCAGCTGTATGAAAGAATCTACAAAACCAGGTCTTACATAAGGTTGAATATAATTAGTGTAGAATTCATCTCTACTGATTTCTGGTTTTAGAAATTTTTGCCCAATTTTTTCTAGTATTTTTGAAATCAATTTTTTAAATTTTTTGTTACATGTTTCACATTCCGGATGAATTTTGTTTTCTTCTCTATCTTTTAACTCTGATGTTTTAAGAAAAGCAGAAACTGGGTCTTCTTCTGCTATGTTTATCAATTTTTTTATTTCTTTCTCTCTTTTTTGTGAGCAGTTTCTGCATTCAGCATAGTTTTTTGTAGGTGTTTCTATATGGCTGTATGTTTTCAGTATTTCGATAAAGTCGGTTAGTTTTTTGAGGGTTTGTAGTTCTTTACCGGTGAATACTTTTACGAAGGCATGGTTGAGTATTAGCCGTGTTGCACCGTGTTCGTTTTGTAGTATATGAAAAATGTTTTTTCTGCAGGTTTTATCGAAAATTGTGGAGTGTCCTTGTCTGCATTTTCTGCAGTTTATGATTATTGTTTTGCTGCTTTTTCTACGGATGGCGTTGTATCTACATGTTTTTTTATTCAAATCTTTCTTTGCTCCTATGTTTAACCAAAAACTAAATGTATGAAATATTATATATAAATAACCGTTAATTAAATAAAAGATATAAAAAATTATTTCTAGCAAATTCTACAAAAAAAACGAGAGGAAAAGGTAGATGAAAAATATCGATAAAGAAGGAGTTACAGAGAGAATCTATGTTTTAGGTAGAAAAGACAAAAAACCTGAAGGCGTTTTAAACATTGGGAGATACTACGCCCTGGATTCCTCTCTTGGATCAAATGTATATGTTGACATATTAAGACCACACGTAATGACGATATGTGGTAAAAGAGGATACGGAAAAAGCTATACTATAGGCGTTCTCATCGAAGAAATCGCTCGACTTGAAAAAAAGATCAAAGACAACCTCGGCGTCATCATCATTGACACACTAGGCATCTACTGGACAACTATTAAAACAAACCAAGAAAAAAACATTTTGAAAAAATGGAATCTCAAACCAGAAAGCTTTGATATAAACCTCTTAGTTCCAAATAAACATATAAAAACATATAAAGAAAACAATATCGAAGCGAAGAGTTTCTCCATACCCGCATCAGAACTCACTCCTTTCCATTGGTGTCAACTTTTCAATATTAAACCTACAGATCCATTAGGAATCGCTTTGACTAGAGCAGTTTTAAAATTAAAAGAACAAAAACCTGCTTACTCACTTCAAGACTTAACGGATTATATCAAAAATGATAGACGATGTGATGAAACAGTTAAAGCTGCAGCTGAAAACTTTTTGAAAACCGCAGAATTATGGAGCATTTTCGATAAAAACGGAATTTCAGTTCAACGGTTAATAGAAAGAGGAGCTATCACCGTTTTAGATATCAGCCATCTACCTACAGAGGAACTAAAAGATATTGTGGTATCAGTTGTAGGAGAAAAAATCTTTGAAGAACGAGTAAAAGCAAGAAAGATACATGAGCAGAAAAAAATGGGTATAACGGTTAAAGATGAAGAGATGCCTATGGTGTGGATGGCTATCGATGAAGCACATATTTTTTTACCCCATGATAAAAAAAATTTGAGTAAAAAGGTTTTGATAAATGAATGGATGCGTCAAGGCCGTCAACCTGGTTTATCTTTGATTTTAGCTACTCAACGACCTAGCTCTGTTGACTCTGAAGTTTTATCTCATAGTGATTTAATTATTTGTCATCGTCTTACCTCCCATGAAGATATCGAATCTCTTGGACGAATTCGGCCTACATATATGCATAGTTCTATAGAGGAAGCTATCAGAAAAATAGGAGATGAGAAAGGTGTCGCTTTGATAGTTGATGATACATCTGAGTCATCACATATCATCAAGATACGTCCTCGTCTCAGCTGGCATGGAGGAGCTGAATCACTTGTTTTCAAACCATAAAAATATGATGATGTTGAGAAAGTTGGACGATTTTGCAGTGGATTTCCTCCCGATGCGTCTGATTGTAAGTATCGCTGTCATAGTAGCTATAACTGGAGTCGTAGGATGGGGTTATCAGACGATGGGTGTTGTTTCTTCAGAAAATAAGATGGAAGTTCAGTGTGATGAACTGGTAGCTGAGTTAAACACATTATATTTCGGTGGTGTAGCTAGAGATTTAGATGAGAAAAATGCGGATAGAGGTTCTTTAAGAGTATATAGTTTTAATCTACCAGAAAATCTTATCTATTTATCTTTTGGTGTAGATGCAGATGAAGATAATGACGGCCGAGTTGAGACAGGTTTAACCAACGATGGATCTATGATTTTTTACAGAGTAGAAGGAGGTAGTAAAAAATCTATTTGGTTAGATGAAAATTTTAGGTTTAGAGAAGGAAAAATATACCAAAATGGATGGTATATGAATAGCCCCAGTCAAGGATTTATTCTGAAAGATAATGGTAAAACCAATATTGTTTTTGAACTGGTTAAAAAAGATGATACAAAATACGTTTTGATTTGTGCAAACGACCAAATAGAGAATTTAGCTATACAATGAGGATAAAATCTGAATTCATAATTTCCTATAAAAAAATATGTGTTACACCTATTGACGATAAAATAGGACAAGTTTATAAATAAACAATTTATTTTATATTTTTTGAGGAGAAAAGGATGAAAAGAAAATTGTTTGGATTGTTAATTGCTTTTTTATTTATAACGTTGATATTGAGTGGATGCAACGAAAACAACAAAAAAAAAGATTGGTGGAATTCAAATTGGAATTTCAGAAAAAAAATTGAGATAAAAAATAATATAGATGATTATCAGATGAAACTTGTGGTTGGTAAAAATTCCCAAGGAGACATTAATTGTAATGGAAATTCACAAGATGATTTTGACGATATTAGATTTGTTAGTTGCAGTGTTGGTAAAGAATTACCTTATTGGATAGAAAATTATTCAGTTGATGATCATGCCACTTTTTGGATTAATAATGTATATAACGATAGCAATATTTGGATGTATTACGGTAACGTAGATGCAATAACTACGAGTGATGGTTTTTCTACTTGGGATTACTTCGAAAATTTTGAATCATATCTTGACAATGAAGTTGTTTCAGGTTGGACTTCCGATTCTGAAGAATTAACTTTAAAGGCAAACAATTCAGAAAAATATGAAGGGGCAGTCGGTGGTAAGTTTATAAATAATGATTATGGGAAACATCATGATATTGGTCTTAATCTTCCAATTATTGATAGTTTTAAATTTTTTGTAAGAACAAAATATGGTAATAATGACAACTACCATCTTTGTATTTATAACTCTTCAAGTAATTTAACTGGAAAAGTTGCTCGAGCAGGTTATTACTGGATGTTTAATGATTGGGCATATTGGGATGCAAATGGAAAAAATGAAGTGTATGGCAATATTAATTATTCCAAATGGCACAATATGATTTTATGTATGAATAAAACCCATTACAAATTAACTTGTGATGAAGTAAATATAACACCCGGCTTTGTTAGTAAGGTTGATACCAACCCACCAATAAAATTTGGGTTTTTAGTTGGTAAAGGAGATATTCATTATGTTGATTTAATAAGAATAGGAAAATATTCAGCAAATCCTCCTTGTTTTTCATATTTTGGAAGTGAAGAAATAAATCAATAATAGCTATGTGCTATTTGTCTTCCTCATTTGCATGTGTAACTGATAGTGGTTTATACTCATTTTTTTGTTAAATAGATAGTGCAGGGGAAGGGATTTGAACCCTTGGACCTCTGCAGGACAGCGCCCTGAACGCTGCGCCGTTGGCCATGCTTGGCTACCCCTGCAAATTTTTTTATCTTTTTCTGAAAAAGAATAACAATAGGGTAAATAAAGTATTTTTTCAAATAAAAAAAGTGGATAACGCTATTATTTTCGCTTTTTTGCTGTTTTTTTATCCTGAGGTAATCGTGGTTTTGATATTGTAGATCTCTACATCAACTTCTAACTCACTATGAAATTCTAGTTTAAAACCGTCTTCAGTATCTGTAAATATATAATCCTCACTGCTACCATAGATTAGTCCTGCTTCTTCCAAAGTTCCATTGATAGATTTTTTCCAGTTTTTAGGATGGGAGGTTTCAAAATCAAGCTCGGTTGCTGTAGATGTATTCCAGCTTTCATTAGAGATCAACTCTGTTTTGATGGAGTATGTCCCGAAGCCACTTATGGATTGGGGTTTAAAATTACATATTCTTATTAAACTAAAACTTATTTTTTTTGAAGATTCTTCTGAGGTTGTAGTTGCATAGACTGTAGGTGTCATCGACATATATGATCCAGAGTCTTGGGTCGTTATCACCGCTCCATTTTCATAGGTAACAGATTTTTTCATGTAGTAGTTGTTGTTCGCTGTATATTTTATTGAACCCAGATTAAAAACCCTGTAAATGCTTTCTCCCTCAGTATTATAGGTTACATTTATTTTAAAATCATTGGGTAAAACCTGTAAAGATCCATAGGCTCTCTGGGAGACAAGGAAGGGGAGCTCTTTAGTCCCAACTTTTATAGGAGTAGAAATCGGTTTACGTTTTTGATTCATCACCGTTAAAACATCAATCGATGATTTCAAATTTGTAAATTTATTTAAGACTTCGTCGGTGTTTTCTGCCTCTTTGTTCTCCATCCATTGAGGAACATATACCGATTGTATAAAAGCAATAATTGATAGGAACAAACCCAACAGCAGAATCGCTACTATTATACCTGTAACCGCTTTTTGGTCTGCCAAACTTCTAAACATATATTTTTTTTGCATAGGTTATCTAACCTCATCTCTCTTCTGGTAAAACCGAAATTGAAACAGAAGATAAATCGTTTTCAGGATTAGGATCTGAATACTTGGAAGAAATAATTCTTATCGGTATATCTCTTTTAAGTTGAAATATCGGTCTAAACATATCTTTTATTGAATCCGATAGATCCATGGAGCTTGTCGTTATATTAAGGACCCATCCTGCGTCCTCTGGATATCCTCTCCCTTCAGGATATTCGTAGCCTGGCTGCGGGAAAACTAGGTGGTACAAACTCCAACGCCAACTATAGATAAGTTTCTCAAGTGAAGTCTCTCCATCTATTATCGCTAAATCTATCTCATCTGGTCCTTCTGGATACTCAAAACGGTCATGCATCTTTAAAGCATCCAACAAATTGTCTCTTTTTAATACTGCATCAGCTTTACCAATATCGTACTGATGATCAGCTAATTGAAATTTTTTTGCTTCAACTCCTGTATGAGAGCCCTCTACATAGCAGTTCGGTGTGTGAGATGCTATCAAAACAATAACCTGTCTCTGCTCTGGCTGGTTGATGACATTGTATCGGTTTTCAAGGGTTTTACGAGCAAGCTTGACACCCGAAGACATAGGAACAGCATAATCCAGACTAGAACCTGCACCCATCCTATCTATTTCGTTAACCATGAAATCGGCTACATTTTCATAATTACTCTCATCAACAACCCAAGATTTACCACCACCATATTCTTCAACTCGAGCATCCCCATCATAATCTTCATCATCTATTGCACCATATTGAATAACAGTCATCTCTATTTGCCCGTTATGAGGAATAGTAGACATATTAAGAGCATCAGATAATCCTGTTAATACATCAGAGAAGTAACCGCTTTCCATTGTTCCATCTAGAACTATGGCTAACTGGGCGGAAGGATTTACCTCTGCTGATAGATTAACCTTTATATTCAACTTTTTAGAGACTCCTTCAGAAATTGATCCTACATTCCATAAACCTGTACCATCATTAAAACTGCCATCACTATCCTCAGAGTTGCCTTCAAATTTTAAACCTGGTGATAGAGGTATTTCAACTACTACGTTTTCAGCTTCGGATGGACCAAGATTGGTAACAGTTGTGTTAATCCACCAGAGGGTTTCACCCTCTATCTTTTCATCTTTTACAAAAATCTTTAAATCTGAATGACGTTCCTCTTTTAAATCTGCAATCATCATGGTGTATCTACTGTTAGAGTCAACCACCTGGACAGAGAGCTTCTCGTAACGACTAAAAGGAAAATTGTCAGATACATCTATTACGACTTTTTCTCCGATATCCCAAACGTTGTTTTCCTCTTCATCCTCATCTAGATATTTATCAATCTTGATTTTTTCAACTTCATTGTTCTCATTTCTCAAAACAACTTTTGTATCATTTTCTAAACTTTCACCACCACAGTGTTCCAAAGTCAATGTTGTATCATTAAGTGAAGCAGTAACATGAACAGAAGGGGTAGACTCACCAAGGTCGACGGTTGAAAGAGAAATATATACACTGCTGAAAATTGTGATAGATATAACTAACAATAAAACAGTTCCAACAACTTCAGAGACCGCATAGTTATTCCCCCTGTTAGTTATCTTATTCATCGTTATCATTCCTCCTCTCTGAAATATGTGTCTACTATAACTGAGTTAGAATTTGGGTCTATAATCGAAACAGAGAGATTTTCATATCTATTGAAGTAGTCATCACTCAACTCATAATTCACTTTTTCGTCGATTTCCCATTCACTGTCTTTGGGGCCTTTATCATCGATATAGTCATCCACTACTATCTGTTTTGTACTACCTGACTCATTGGTTAAAACAATCTTTGATTCAACTGGAAGACTTTCCCCGCCGGCATGTTCCAAAATTAGGTTGTTTTTCTCAATTTTTCCTCTTATATCAACATGTTTTGCATCGTCTATCTGAGGTTCAGCTGAAAGAATAGCGATATACACCCCGCTGACAACTATAGTTGAAATACCTAGAAGTAGTACAGTACCTAATACTTCTGAAACAGCGATGTTGTTCGACAGTTTAGGGGTTTTAATCATTTTATCTTCTTACAATATAATATTTAATCTTTTATTATAAATATCTTTTTATGAAGAGTGATGTTTTTCTGGTGATATATACAAATTATTTAAGAAATCTTGTTAATAGAATAAAAAGTTTTAGTTCAAAAATCGGCAAATAGTTTTAAATAACTCTTCAAATATTTCACCAAATCCTAAAAGGCTACTCATTTTCACCTATTTTTTATATGGCCCGGGTGGTGTAGCCTGGTAACATATGGGACTGTGGATCCTCTGTCCCGGGTTCAAATCCCGGCCCGGGCCCCTATATTTATAGCTAATCTTTTGACAACTCCAACATAGATAAACATATTTAGATATATCTTTATGTGTATCTATAGATATATCGGGAAAAAGTAGTAACAGAAAAATAGTTGAAAATAAAAAAATAGAAGTAAAGGCTCTCAAAACAAATTACTTCAGCCAAACAGAGAAAAACTCGTCTGAACTGGTATGCTATGCCCTATAGCTATTACTATCACGAAACATCCCATTAAAATCATTGCAAGCCTTACAAACTGATTTATTTTTTTATTTGCTAATCCACCGGTAAGAAGGAATCCACCAATAGCGAGTATACCCAAATCATTCAGAGTTGTAGCTATCCTAACAATATTAAAATCCCCTTCTTTTGTAGGCGTCATAGGATATCCAAAGTTCCATGTCAACGACGCTATAAATATCAAAAAGAGACCTATACAGACACCTATCAAAATAAACTTTTTTGAAAACAGTTTACCTCCAAGCTTCATAACTGAATCAACCTTCTGCAACGTAGCCTTATGAGTTGTTGATTCACCCTGATTTTTTGCTTTTTCTTCCTCAGTTTTTTCCTCAATTTCTGCTCCACAGTTAGGACAAAACTTTGCTTTCTTTGGTAGCTCCTCATCACATTCCGGACATTTTTCCAAAGCCATAATCCTTTTTCCTCCATCTACCCAAAAAACTATTTTTGAACACATTACTTATTTCTTTTCCTTTTCTGAAAAAAATTTAGATACAAAAAGCAGGATAAATTATTTTCTTCAGCTTAGTAAATCATCTGAAGAAGATGTTTTCTTACATCTGTTACATACTCCATGTGCAGAATCAAAACAACTACTACATACCAATCTACCGCAAAGATGACATGTATGTCGCGCTCTGGGTTTACCACAGATGCTACATAACCCCATCATTTCCATGAAAGAACACTCTCAGCTAAAAAAATAAAGATTCCGTATTCATAAACTTTTTTCTATTCTTCTATATTCCTCAGTTTCTTTTTCAAGTCTTGTAACTGCATGTTAGAAACCACTAAAGGAATTTTTTCTTGATCAGCCAGTTTTATAGCTAAAGGATCAACCCCACCAGGGTCATGATATACAACCATAGATGGTTTAACAGGATGTACACGAACCGCTATCATGGGACTACGGCCATATGTTATACCAGTAAAAATTATAGCTCTCTCAGTGCTCCATCCATAGAGATGGACATAATCTTTGGAATTTATATTTTTAATAGTTTTAACACTATCCACCAGAGTGAAACCTTTGATATTTTTATTCAGACTTTTCTCGTTTGAGGTTACTACGTTTCCATCAATTTTTTCTACAAAATTTTTTGCTGTAATTGAAAATGGATACTCCATGATATCTATAATTCCTTCATGTGTTTCCATAAGAGAATCATAACGGTTGAGTGTTTTTCCACCGCGTTTTTCATCGATTTCAATCAAAGCATCAATAATCTTTTTTACTGTCTGGATGCCTGGTGATTTACGTCTACCACTCTCATAGTCACTTATAACGCTGGGAGACATATCTAATGTTTTAGCTAGATCCGTCTGGTTTATCTCAAAGACATTTCTCCATTTACGGATGGTACGCCCAGGGGTAGGGCTAAGAGTTATTTCTCCTGCTATTTTCTCCGCTAAAACGTTTTTTATATCCATATTTTTACTCTAAATCATTTGTATGAGATTTTTTTTAAGGTTATATACCAATTCAGATAGCGTCGATAGATACATCGACAACATGTTAAATAATTTTTCGAAATAAACCACACAACGGTATAAAGACATTCTTTACCAAGTAAAACCATCAAAAAACATCAACCCTACTAAACAAACACGCTTTAACAGTTAACAAAAAAATTAATCCGGAGGAAAACTTTTTAAACAACCACTATAATAAAAACATTAGAAGCCTTTTAATTAAGGGGGAGAAAGGTAGGAATATGAAAAAAAGAAAAATTGTATCTATTTTTGTAATGCTAGTGATGATAGGAACAGCAGTAACAGCTATAGCCAGCTCAGGAGACGTATTTTCTGTCCAAGAGTCCTCTGATGATAAAATAATTAGTAAAACAACTGATGAAGAAACCACATATACAAGCGATAGTGACACCACCTATACACGAGACACCTATGACGATCAGAGTGGAGATGAAATCACTAGTGATGACTATGACGATAGTTGTAAAAACTGTGGAGAAGAAAACAACAACCTCAAGGTTATGAGCGATATGCCTCCAGTAACAAAGGAAGATTATCAGATGCCCGAATATGACCCTAATCCAAATCTTGGAGAGGGTATGAGAACAGGGGACGATCTTCCATCTCATTTCAGCTGGAGAGACTATAATGGAAACTGGATGACACCTGCAAAAGATCAAGGATATTGTGGCAGTTGTTACATATTCGGCGCCTGGGGGCCTTTTGAAGCCGCTATAGATATAGCGTCAGGAGACCCAGGCACAAATATTGATCTCTCTGAACAATATGGTCTATCTTGTATAAACGATAGATGTTACGGATGCGACGGCGGTTGGGGTCGATACATGATAGATAACGCACAAAGTACAGAGCTTGGACAATCGGGTAATGGAGTAAACGGTATAACAATTGAATCATGTATGCCATATGAAGCAGATGACACAGTTCCCTGCTCAGACAAGTGTAATGATTGGGATCAACATACTGATCCACCTGCTGAAGATGATAAACTCTGGCAGATAGAAGACTGGGGTTGGACTCAGACTTCAGAGAATAGCGAAAGCGACTGGCAGATGATAAAAACATGGTTGTTTAACAGAGGGCCACTGGCTGCATCTATAGCCTGGGACAGCAGTTTAAGCCAATGGGCCGACACCCATCATGATCCTGATGATGTTTACGAACAGGATAGTTCTGACAATACTAATCACTTGGTTACCCTTGTCGGATGGGTAGATGATAGTAGCATATTAAACGGTGGTTATTGGATTATTAAAAACAGCCACGGAACAGACTGCGGATACAATGGATATGTAAATATAGCATATGGATGTAACCAAGTTGCTTGTTCTGAGTGTCTCTGGGTTACAGCTGAAAGTTGGCCCGAGGAAGAAGGCCCTCATCCAGATTATGACATGAGTGTCTTTGCAAACTTTGAATACTCTCCGGAATATCCACATGTTGGAGAAGAGATACAGTTTACAGACACCACTGAGGGAAATGTTGCTCAGTGGGAATGGGATTTTGACGGAGACGGAGAAGTTGATTCCATGAAACAAAATCCTACATGGACATACAACCAAGAAGGAAAATACTCTGTACATTTGACTACTTGGAGTGAATTTGGTTTGAGCAGCAACATCACCAAATCTGTTGAAGTTAAAGAAAATTGGCCGCCTGTAGCCATCTGTAGCCCTTCAGAATATCCAGAAGAACCTGGAGATAACGAACTGGAGATATATTTTGATGGCCGCTACTCATATGATCCAGATGGCAAAATAAATAGTTGGCATTGGGATTTCGATGACGGCTCTACAGCTGAAGGAAGATACCTCTGGCATACTTTCCCGGAACCAGATACAATTTACAATGTGACTTTAACCGTAACAGACAATGCTGGAGTTTCAGGTTCAACAAACTGTGTTGTAAAAATTGATCAAACTGTTCCACCTGTCACCGAAGCATACTTCTCTACCCCTGGATCAGAATGGGGAGAATGGTATGATTCAACTAGAGGGGTATATTTGGAAGCTACAGATTGGACGAGTGTCATTCACACCTATTATCGAGTTGATGGTGGAGAATGGGAAGAGTATCCATCAACAAAAGAGATCATTCGGTTTGGAGAGGAAGGCGTTCATACTCTTGATTTCTACTCGGTAGACTACTATCGTAATGAAGAAAACATTAGAACGAGAGAAATCAAAATAGATAAAACTCTGCCTTCTCTCGATATAAACATAGATGAGGAGAAAGAAAACGGATGGTACCATCACGCTGTTACGGTAGAACTAACAGGTAGCGACGAACCATCTGGCGTTGATGTAATCAAATACCGGATTAATAACGGAGAATGGAAAACATATACAGATCCATTCACCATCGGAAGCAGCGGTACATATACAGTTGAAGCTTATGTTGCAGACCAGGCAGGTAACACATACAGCATTGAACCTGTAAACATTCCAATTGAGATTAACACAGACCTTGATGCTGAAGGCTCCCTAAATTGGAATAGTGTTGACCCTGGTGATACAGTCTCAGATAGTTTTAAAGTTATGAACGTAGGAGAGTCTGGATCAGAGCTGCATTGGATGATAGCTGAACATCCGGATTGGGGGACATGGAGTTTCTCCCCTTCCTTTGGCACTGACCTAACTCCAGAAGATGGAAAACTTACAGTAGACGTAACTGTAAATGCTCCTGATGAAGAAGACAAAGATTTTAGTGGAGAAGTTAAAGTTGTAAACCA
>JAZKSG010000001.1:0-74166 GCA_036626215.1 Thermoplasmatota archaeon | reverse complement strand
ATAAAGAAACTTTCATAATTATTTTTCACCTCCTAACAAGATATGTTTTTTTAAAAGAGCATGATTTAAAAAGTTTTTTGGTCTATGGTACTGCGAAGTTAATTGTTGATACTTCTTGTGGTTTTTCGTGCTAACACACATCACGCCTAAGGGGAGTTTTCTTCCCATCCACAAATAATTTCGAACCTGACCCATTATAAATAGTATATATAAAGGTGTGTTATTTAGGGTTAAAAAAGGTTTTTTGTTTTAAATAATTTCATAACGAAACCTTTATAAATAGAAAGTTTGTTGATAGGGAGACCAGTAAAAAAATCTAGTAAACAACAGGGAGGAAAAAAAGAATGACAGAAAATGAAGTAAATCCTGAAGAAAACATAATATATGTAGGAAACAAACCGCCAATGAGCTATGTACTTGCAGTTGTAACACAGTTTAATGGTGGATCAGACGAAGTAATAATAAAAGCAAGAGGAAGAGCTATCAGCAGAGCGGTAGACACCGCAGAGATAACAAGAAACCGTTTTGTAACAGAGGCACAACTAAAAGACATAACAATTGGCACCGAGAGTGTAACAAACGAGGAAGGGAAAACCTCTAATGTGTCTTCTATAGAAATCTCATTAACCACAAAAAAATAATAACAGGATAGAGAATTTAACATATTTACATAACACCTCTTTCATAAAAATTGAGAGAGTATGGAAGAATATTTAAGGTAGTTTTCAACACTACCCCAAAAAATCTATTTTTTTATCTTTTTTTAAGAAGGGAAATCGATTTAAATCGAAACTACTATATCACAAAAAATACTATTTGGATGATAAGGGATGACTACAAATTATATAATTATCACAGGCGGAGTGCTTTCAGGGTTAGGAAAAGGAATAACCACAGCTTCAATTGGCAAAATACTGCAGTTACATGACTATAAAGTGACTGCTATGAAGATAGATCCGTATATAAACTATGATGCAGGAACACTTAGGCCTACTGAGCATGGAGAAGTATGGGTAACCGATGATGGCGGTGAAATAGATCAAGACCTTGGACATTATGAAAGATTTTTAGATATAGAAATACCGAAATATCATAATATAACCACTGGACAGGTATACGACAAAGTCATCAAAAAGGAACGAAAAGGAGAATACCTTGGTAAGACTGTTCAGCCGATTCCTCATGTCACCGATGAAATCAAAAAAAGAATTAGGCGACCTGCAGAAGAAAAAAACTGGGATTTTGTACTAGTTGAAATTGGTGGCACCGTAGGCGACTATGAAAATGTTCTTTTTCTTGAGGCTGTACGTCAGATGAAGCTCGAAGGAGATCAACTGGTTTTTGTCCATGTTACATATGTACCAGTTTTAGAGTCGCTTGGTGAAGCTAAAACTAAACCTACTCAGCATTCAGTCAAACAACTACGGGAGATAGGTATACAACCTGATTTTATTGTTACTCGTTCAGAGGATCCCTTAGATGATGTTCGTCGTGAAAAAATAGCTTTATTTTGTAACATACATGAAGATGAAGTTATCTCTGATTCCAATGTAGATAACATCTATGCTGTTAGTCTGCTGTTTGAAGATCAAAAATTCTGTGAAAAAATTATACACAGGTTAAATCTCCGTAAAAAACATAAAGATATTGAAGGCTGGGAAAAGTTTATCAAAAAAATTCGTAACCTTGAAGACACCGTTCAAATCGGGATAGTAGGAAAATATTTTGATATAGGGACAAGTCAACTTTCTGATTCATACATTAGTGTTATTGAAGCAGTTAAACATGCCGCTTGGAACAATGATTTGAAAACAGAGATAGAATGGATTGACTCGAAAGATTTCGAAAAAGACCCAAATAAACTTTCAAGTTTAAAAGAATTGGATGGAGTGATAGTTCCAGGTGGTTTTGGATTGTCAGGCATAGAAGGAAAAATAGATGCTATCCGTTATGCAAGAGAAAACGACATCCCTTATCTTGGTTTATGCCTTGGTATGCAGCTAGCTGTAGTAGAATACGCTCGTAACGTCTGCAGGATGAAGAATGCTACCTCTCGTGAGATCGACGAAGATGCTGATTTGGCAGTTATTGATTATATACCTGAACAAGCAGAAATTTTACGAGATTCGCGCTATGGAGCAAGCATGCGTCTTGGTAGCTACCCCGCAAAAATCGAAAAAGGAACTTTGGTGCACAAATTATATGGAAAGCAGACGGTTCATGAACGTCACCGTCATAGATACGAAGTAAACCCTGATGTTGTAGATAAACTTGAGGGAAACGGGTTGGTGTTCTCGGGACGCAGCCCTAATGGCGTATTGATGGAATTCATGGAAATACCAGATCACCCTTATTTTGTTGGTACACAAGCTCATCCAGAATTTAAAAGTCGACCTATGAAACCTGCTCCCTTGTTTGATGGTTTAATAAAAGCATGTATAGATAAAAAATAAGGCAGAAAATTTTGTTTTAAATTTTAAATCAAATTTTTTCTTTTTTATTTCTCTGATTTTACATATTCATCAATGGCTTTAGCTGCACGTTTTCCAGCACCCATCGCAAGTATAACCGTTGCAGCACCGGTAGCGATATCTCCACCAGCGAAAAGACCAGGTATGTTTGTATTTCCATATTCATCTGTTTTAACGTTACCCCATTTTTCGACTTCGAGATCCTCAACATTTTCCGGTACTAATGGATTAGGACTCTGACCTATAGCAATCAAAGCTGTATCGATATCCATAGTGAACTCCGATCCATCTATAGGAATAGGTCTACGTCTACCTGATTCATCTGGTTCACCAAGTTCCATCTCTATACATTCAACTTGTCTGACATGTCCGCAATCGTCTCCAATAAAACGTTTAGGGTTGGTGAGAAGTTTAAAAATTACTCCTTCTTCTTTAGCATGTTCAATTTCTTCATCACGGGCAGGCATCTCTTTTTCACTGCGTCTATAAATAATATATGATTCTTCTGCTCCAAGGCGAAGGGCTGTTCGTGCACAGTCCATAGCTACATTCCCAGCGCCGAATGTAGCAACTTTATCCCCAATTTCGATAGGTGTATCATACTCTGGAAACTTATAGGCTTTCATCATGTTTACACGAGTTAGAAATTCATTTGCAGAATACACACCAGCGAGATTTTCACCAGGGAGATTTAAAAACCGTGGCAACCCTGCTCCGGTTCCAATAAAAACCGCATCGTATTCATCTAAAAGTTCTTTGACATCTACCGTTTTTCCAACGATTACATCATACTCTATATCTACACCCAATTGTTGAATATAATTAACTTCTGCTCTAACTATCTCTTTGGGAAGACGAAACTCTGGAATGCCGTACATCAAAACTCCGCCAGGTGCATGAAACGCTTCAAAAATTTTGACTTCATGACCTTTTTTTGCGAGTTCACCAGCACAGGTTAACCCTGCTGGTCCTGATCCCACTACTGCAATTTTTTTACCTGTTCGCTCTGCTTTTTCTGGTATTTTCACCCCTTTTTCCCTTTCATAATCAGCGATAAATCTTTCAAGTCTTCCAATACCAACTGATTCCCCCATTTTGTTAAGTGTGCATTTTCCTTCGCATTGTTCTTCATAGGGGCACACCCTCCCAGTTACAGCTGGTAAACTATTTTTTGATTTAATGATTTCAGCGGCTTTATCAAAATCGTCTTCCGCTACGCATTCAATGAAGTCAGGGATGTCTATTCCAACCGGGCAGCCTTCCATACAGGGTTTGTTTTTACATTGCAAACAACGTTTAGCTTCCTCGATAGCTGTTTCTTTATCATAACCCAATGGGACTTCGTCGAAATTTTTGGTTCTCTCCTCTGGATTCTGCTCAGGCATCCTGTGTTTCTCTTTTTTTACAGCCATCCTATACATCAACCCCTGCTAGTTTACAAGCATGTTCTTCCTTATCTGTAAATCTTTGATTACGTACCATAAGATTATCAAAATCAACTTCATGACCATCAAATTCTGGTCCTTCTACACAAGCAAATTTTGTTTCACCACCAACATCAACACGACAACCGCCACACATACCTGTGCCATCAACCATGATAGGGTTCAAGCTTACAATTGTTTTAATGCCATGTTTTTTGGTGAGATTTGCAACTACTTTCATCATAATTACAGGACCTATAGACCATACAACATCAATGTCTCTATCTTCCTCTATCATCTCTTGTAAAACATCACTGACAAAACCTTTGTGTCCTTTTGATCCATCATCCGTACATATATGGAGTTCATCGCTAAACTCATTTATCTCATCTTCAAGCATTAGAAGATCTTTATTACGGGCACCAAGTATAGAAGTCACATTATTTCCTTCTTGTTTCAACGCCCTGACTATAGGATACAAAGGAGCTATTCCAACCCCTCCACCAATGCAGACTACGTTTCCAAAGTTTTCTATTTCAGAAGGAACGCCTAGAGGTCCTGCAAAATTAAGAAGTTTGTCTCCTTCTTTCATTTCACCAAGTTGTTTCGTAGTTTTACCAACTTCCATAAAAATAACCGTTATGGTGCCTCTATCCTCATCATAATCTGCAATCGTAAGAGGGATACGCTCCCCTTTTTCATCGATACGTAAGATGATAAACTGCCCGGGTTTAGCCTTCCGAGCCACCATAGGCGCCTTTATTTTCATCTGCTTAACGTTTTCTGACAATGTCTTTTTATCAACAATCTCATACATGTGAAACACATCAAAACAAATTTTTTTGACAGATAACCTGAAACAAGAGGGTTTTTTAAAACTTTATGTCGTGAATGTAAAAAACCTGTAAAAAATGTAAGTTTTTTTATGGAAAAATACCTCTGAGTTCTATAGCTCTCGAAATTTTCTGTATGGCATCGATAAAAGCTGCATCTCTTAGAGACGATTTTTCTTTTTGAGAGATGCTCCATACATCTGCAAAACTTTTTAACATAATATCTCTAAGGTTTTTGTTTACCTCGTCGATATCCCAGAAAAATGACTGTATGCTTTGTACCCATTCAAAATAGGATACTATTACTCCTCCACTGTTAGCAAGTATATCTGGAACTACATAAACATCTTTTTCATTTAGTATCTCATCAGCTTGTTTAGTAACTGGCCCATTTGCACCTTCAACAATGATATCTGCTTTTATATCGTCTGCATTATCGCTATGAATCTGGTTTTCAAGAGCTGCAGGTATCAAAACATCCACATCCAACTCTAAAAGCTCCTCATTAGAAATAAACTCATCATTTTTACCATGATCATAGTTTTTTAATAGAGGCAGACGAGGCTGAGAATTAATGTATCTGATTAAATCAGGGATATCTAAACCATTAGGATTGTGCAACCCGCCAGAGACGTCGCTAACCGCATTGATTTGACAGTCTTCACCATAAAGCAAAGCAGAACCAATAGATCCTACGTTACCAAAACCTTGAACAGCAACACTCGTTTCCTTAGGGTTTTTATTTAATTTATCTAACATCTCCATGGTGTTAAGCATGACGCCTCGCCCTGTGGCCTCATTACGGCCAAGAGACCCTCCTAAATCAATAGGTTTGCCTGTAACAATATCCAGAACTGTAGAGCCTCTATGCATACTTATAGCATCCATAATCCAACCCATGGTTTCAGCATTAGTGTTAACATCTGGTGCCGGAATATCAGCACGAGGACCAATGATGGGCAATATCGCAGTAGCATAACGTTTAGTTAAACGTTGAATCTCTTTTTTTGATAAATTTGAAGGATCACATGTAACACCGCCTTTTGCTCCGCCATAAGGAACATTTGCAACAGCACATTTCAAAGACATCAACGTAGCTAAAGCTTTAACTTCATCCAAGTTAGTATCCTGATGATAACGTATCCCTCCTTTACAAGGCCCACGTGCACTAGAATGCTGTACCCTGTAACCTGTGAAAACATCTATTTCGCCTTCATCGGTTTCAATCGGGATGCTAACTGTCAACTCGCGTTCAGGTTGACGGATTTTTTTATGTATGCCTTTATCTAAATCCGTTCTCTCAGCGATTGAGTCAATCTGCTCTAAAACACTTTCATAAAAAGTCTGCGCTATACTAATTCCCCCATACAAATCAAATATTATTTCCGATATACCTCAAGATTCAATTCTATAGATATAAAGCTTTTGTAAAAAAACCGGTAACTTTTATCTATGTATCTCTTTATCCATAAAACATAGAGAGAAACCATAGAAATTAGATGAGGTTATATTGTTGAAATACATATTTGCAACAGATTTTCATGGAAAGCAAAAAAAATATAATGTTTTTTTTCAAGAAATAATAAAAAATGCTCCAGATGGTGTTTTTTTAGGTGGCGACCTTCTACCTCTAAAACCTCCTAAAAATATGACCATGGAAGAGTTTATAGAGAAACATATTTTTGATAAAATTAGAGAATGTAAAAAAAACTGTAAAAACAGGATAAAATTTTTTTTGATTATGGGGAATGATGACCCTCGCATATATGAAAAAGTATTCAAAAAAGCTCATAATGATGGTTTAATAGAATACGTTAATGAAAAAACGGTTAGACACAATGGTTTGTATATAACTGGTTATTCTTTTGTGCCTCCTACTCCTTTCCGTCTGAAAGACTGGGAGAAATATGATGTGTCGCGCCATGTAGATGTAGGTGCTATTTCTCCTGAGGAGGGAAAACGGACTGTGTCGATTTCCTCTGATAAAAAAAGATATTCAACTATAAAAAAAGATTTAGAGAAAATTTCTCAAAACTCTCCGTTAGACAAAACAATATTCTTATTTCATTCACCTCCCTATCAAACCTATCTTGATAGAGCAGATCTAGATGGTAAAAAAGTAGATCATGCACCAGTTGATGTACACGTTGGAAGTATAGCCATAAAACGTTTTATCAAGAAAAAACAGCCTCTTCTAACACTACATGGACATGTCCATGAATCAACCGATATGACTGGAAGGTGGAAACAGAGAATTGGTGATGCTTTTTCTTTCAACGGAGCATGCAAAAAAAGTAAAGCCTGTTTTATAATGTTCGATACAGACGATATCAAGGATGCAAAAAGGGTGGAGAAAGCTCTTTAATTCTTTTCATCCTTTTTTATTGGTATCTCTCTAACTGATTTGTATCTTGATGTTATATGTGTCGCCCAAGAAGTTTTGTTTTTTATGTCTTCATCTGTAATTATGTGTACATCTAACATATCTTTGGTTTTCATACCTGTTCTTTCTTGGTTTTCTTTTTCTAGTTTTTTATTCCATTTGTCAAACCAAGCTAAAAGTTTCTCTTTTTGTTCTTCGTTTCCTGAGAAATGTACGATTAAATCTATGTCACTACCTGGACCAGCGCTACCATCTTTAGTACTCCCAACCAGATATAATGAATCTATAGAGTAAACTTCAGGGTCTAGATCATCCGCTATTTTTTTTACTTGTTGCATCCTCCAACTCCAGTGATCAGGAGGTTTAAGGAAGGCTAATGCCTTTCCGGCTTCTCCATCCATAATCACAGACAAAGTTCCGCCATCAACTAGGTCAGATACTTTAACTATTTTTACTACCTCTTCATAATCTTTGAAAGATGGAGTTATCTCCGAAAGTTTGTTCTCTGCATCTAATAACAATTTTTCGTTGAACAAGTTGTTAGGATGATCGGGATATAATGGCAGATATTTTATATCTGCTTCTACGAGATCCTGGAAGAAATGTGTTCCAAAGGAAAGTTCTGGTGTATAATCTCCTTTTTCTCTTGCAACTTCTACCAAGAGAGAAGTGTTGTTTATGTCTCCATATTTAACTGGAACACCCAATTTAATGTCGCCACGGCTACCCCAACGTCCAGGACCCATTAAAATAAATTTTCTCTTAGGGAGTTTAGCGTTTAGACGGTTTACAATAGTCGCAATCTTTTGCATTTCCTCCCTATCTTGTAGATTTGCATATCCCTCCGGTTTCACATATACAATGTATTCGATGTTTTCTATTTGAGCAGTTGTAACATATTTATCTGAGGAGAACAGTTTTCTCTTATCTGGAATGTTTTTAGGTATAGGTACACGTTCGATATCCAAAGATTGACTCTGGGGTCTACATTGAAGGAAATAAAGTTTTTCTCCATCAGATGCAAATTCTACATCGACAGGTGTGCCAATGTTTTCCTCTAATATATCAAGCAGTGTCTCTATTTTTTCAAGAAAATCTGTTTTATCAAATAAATTTGAGAATGTTACCACCATATCCTCTTCTTCAGGATTGAGCAACAGGCCAGATGGTTTAGCTAAGCGCCCATCTTTATTTATTGAAATAATCTGATTTAATTTCGGAAATTCGTCTGGGTGTTGTTTGAATAACTCTATTGCATCTATCGTTTCTATTGCTCCAGATTCAAGATTAATAACGTCCATATAATGAGGTGAGTAACGGATTCTTTCTTCAACCAAAGTATTTACCTGTAGCTCGGGTCTGCTCGGTGAAACCAGGATAGGGTAATCATTACTTACCCGGTCTACAGCTCTGGTTCCAAGACCAGGTACCAAACGAATTACGCCGTCTTCTCTTCTTATCCGTGGAGACCATCGGAATTCGTTTCTGCTGAAAGCTACTCCTCCAAACATCGGCATATAATACTTGCCGACCTTGATACCAACTACTTCCTGTATGAGAACTCCCATTTCTTCACTGAAATCAAGTAAGCCTCTCTCCCGTCGATACTCTATAGGATCAGGGCCAAAAGTAGAGGCATAAACCTCAGCTATTGCATCCATTAAAGCATAAAGTCTTTCTTCTTCTGACCCTGTGTTAGGGACAAACAGACTTTTATATTTTCCACTGAAAGCCGCTCCGAAGCTATCTTCTAGTAAACTTGATGAGCGGACGATTATAGGTTTATCGTCGATATCATGGATGATTTTTCTTAGGTTTTCCACGATTTCTGGTGGAAAAACAGCGTTTTTAAAGATTTGCTCTAAAAAAACCTGCTCTTGTCGTATTTCTTCTGGATCCAAATATTTGTGATGAAATACTTCATCGAGATCGTTATAATGTATAAAATTATGTATTGCATCAGAGGTGAGATACCAACTACGCGGGAAGGCAATGTCGCTAAGCACATCCTTCGTTTCCATTTCCTCTTTTATAATTTTCTCAGCCAAATATACTCCAGAGGTTTTACCTCCTAACTTGCCAGCTCCCTGCGCAGGGCCCACCACATGTTTCAGAAGAGGAATAAAATCTTCAACATTGATAAACTGTTTAGCGACATTAACATAATCAAGTCTATCCGTAAAAAAACGCCTGATTAACGCCGTGGTAATACTCAGGCGATCTTCAGGTGAAATCTCAATTTCCTCATCAGCTTTGTCAAAGAAACGAATAAGCTCATTTGTTATTTCAACAAGAGGGACTCCGTGTTTCTGAGATGTCAGCAACAATGGACGTACTTTATCTTGTTTAATATAGTAATGGAATAGCCGAGAGAGTTCTTCTGGAGTAAAACATTCTTTTGCTAATTCAAAAACCTGCTGTTGGACTCTTTTGAGAGATTCTATATTTTGACGGGGGTTAGGCATGTTAATACCGCACCATTGGGTTGAAGAAGAATCTCTATCCACTGGACAAACAGTACTTAAAAGATTGTTGATTTTTTCATTTTCAAAACGATACAGATGATATACCATCTTCCGGGTTATACGAAGAAGCATACGAGGGTCGGTTTTAATCAGAAGATCAATAATTACCTCCCAATCATGCTTCTTGTCTGTGATCTCGGCTTCTTCAAATTTTTGTCCTGTTTTTTCAACCTGGTCAAGTTTTTCCTTATGCTGCTTCAATTCTTCCTTTATCTGTATTTCACCAATATATTTTCCAATTAAGTCTGCTATAGCATCAATTAACCATCTTTCCTCCTTAAGGAAAGGACCTTCATCTAACTTTGGTTTTTCTTCAAGATAATATACTTCAAGTGTACCAATTTTTTTGTCGTCAGAAAAAATATTGCTGATTTGACTCCATTTCGTCTCCCTGAAATTATCTGTTTTATACACTCCCTCATCTTTTAATTTTATTCGCGCACAAGTTATGTCTGGATACTGCCAAGAAGGAGGAATTAAATCAACTATTTTCTGCAAAGCCTCATCTTTAGACAGAGATTTATCTTTAACTATATTAGTAAGACCATACAGGCAATTAAGTTCTTTTACTCTCTCTTGCAACGCTTCAGGGACTTGTTTATCAAGTTTGTTCTTTATGTTTTCAAATTCTTTATTTCGATCATTCATTTTTTAATTGTCCGCCTTCATTATTTTTCTTTATCTTTTTTAATAACTGCTTTTCCATTTTTTCCATCAACTACGACCTCTAAAGGATAGGGGGTTTTTACATGTTTTATCTCCCCTATTTCGTCAACAGTCTGAAACGAATTTAGCAGATTCCAATCAAGGTTTCCTTCTCCTTTTTCAGTTTTTAGATATGCAACGTTAGAGGAAAGCATATCATGGAAAAAGTGTGACCCTTGGGAGAAATCTATAGATCTTCTTTCAAAAGGCGTCTCTATTATTACTTTTGCGCCTGCTATATCTCCCCACGCTACAGGTATTCCAAGCCATTGGTCTGCTGACCCCCAACGCCCGGGTCCAGCAAGGATGTAAGGTTTGTCCTCATCCATGAGTTTTCTGTTAATTTTTTTGACTTGGTCTACAACCTGCATTGAATTCGACATATCATATTTTTCTGATTTAACAAATACTATGTCTTTAATATTTTTTATGACTCCATTACCCAAAGCGTGTTTACTATAACACAAAACATCGTTGGATTTTAAATCTTTATTTGATAATGTTGGTGATTCTCCAGGGGGGCGCATGTTTCTAATCTGTAGAATTGTTAGCTCTGCGGGTTTGTCTTTTTCTTTAAATAAGTTAACTGCAAACTCTATCTCTACAGGATAACCTAAAATGATTTCGCAGACATTTAGTAAAAGTTTCATTGCTTTGGAAAGAGGGATCTCATTATATTTTACAATAGGACTGAAATCTAAGACAGGATGACCCTCATTTGAATATCCTGGATAGAGTCGGTCGTCTCGAGGATCATAGGTAGATACAAGTTTATCTAAAACACCGTGTTTTTTTGCGACATCAAGATCTAATTTATCTAAGGAACTTTCTTCGTTTTTGTTTACTATCCGATAAACAGATCTAAGATTCAAGGCATAAAAATCTCTTTGAGAATATCTCATGAAATCTTTTGGCGTTCCTGCCAAAGGTTTTTTAGGTTTTTCAGGGCAAAAACAAAAACTACTCCCGCCTTCAACAATTGATTTTCCTAACCCCAAAGCCAGATAAACAATTCCATCCTCTGGTTTGCAATCACCGGAGGGGTAATAATTATAAGATTTTGCTACCCCAGAAACATCCGGATAAAAATAGGTTCCATACTTTTTACCTACAACCTCCTGTATAAGCACCCCCATCTTCTCATCGGTTATACTTTTAGGAGTAGATCTGACATAGTTACGAGCTCTTTCAAAATATGTAGAAGCATAAACATATTTAATGGCGTTACATGCCTCCTGGAAACGAAGATCTGTCTCCCAAGATTCATTTGGAAGAAGCATAGAGGCATAAACACCTGCAAAAGGCTGCAATAAAGAATCCTCGAGAACGCCTGACGACCGGATGATCAAAGGTTTCCTGGTGTTTCTAACAAAAGAACGTAAATCACCAAGGACGATAGCAGGAAGGTCTGATTTCATAAACTTAGAAGCTATGCGTTCATCAGACAACTCAAAGAGAGGTTCTTCAAGCAAATCATTGCGTTCTAAAAAAGAATCAAAAACATCAGTAGATAAAACAATACTACGAGGAATCGTAACACGAAGACCAGGAAGCATATCTTCAGATACATATTTAGAAAAAATTTTAGAGAGGAAAGCCAAACCACGAGCTTTACCGCCCAATGCACCATCGCCTATACATCTAATCTTAGTTTTTTCTTCATCTTCCCGTCGTTCAAATTTTTTAATAGCTACCTGATTCAAAGAATATCTGTAGTTTTCTATAACATCCAATAAATTTTTCTGTAATTTATCAGGTTTTTCAAAACCGTTCTCAAAGAAACGAAACTTTTCAGATAGCTCAAATTCACCCAAAGAGTTGAACCAATTAGAAAAAACATTTTTTTTAGCGAGATTTACAACCAAATAACTATCTTCAAACAGTAAAAAATCCTGCAAATCAGATATATCGTCCATAACTTTAACTTCGCCGTCATTGGGTTTATATCTGATTTTCTTTGGCTCTATGCTTTTCTCTATAAATCTTTTCAATTTCCCGATTAGATTTGCTGAGTTTTTAGAGAGAAACTGTATTTTTTTACTTGGGAAATCACAATCATGGATCGGTTCCGAAGACTGAATAGCTATAGGAATATCATAGCCCTCATCAATTATTTTTTTGGTAAACTCTACACCTGCGTTTTCAACCCTATTTTCGGCATCGCCTAAATGGTTGTCAGTTATTATACAAACTAAATCATCTTTGAATTTTTCAAAAAAATGGATAGATGTGTCAAGATCTTTAGCATGAAAAACAAAAGGCCTCCTATCAAAACGGATGTCTTTTTGTTTATCAGTTAAATTCTTATCTATTATCTCATCTAAAAATTCTCTAATTTCATCATATATCAATGTTATATAGTTAGAATAATGTTGTATCGAGTCTTCTATTAGAAGAATGCATCTACATTTTTCTCCTTTTTTGATTTTCTCTAAGTTAACTGAGTCTTCTATTAGCTGAACTATCCCTAAAACTACTTTCCCATCGCCATTCCAAGTAAAAAACTCTGTGATTAGATTGTCTTCATCTGCTTCTGATATTTTTCTGATTTTTTCGATATCGTTGTTTAATATAACTATCTTGGATTTAGAATGGTCTCTAATCTTTTTAGCTAAATCGAGAACCCCTATATCTTCAGGTTTGTTGAAAATAATTGTTAAATCAAAGGTTTTGTCAGAGAGTTTTTTAAGAGCACTCTCCTCTGTTTCGACATGTGAAACACTGGGAGGGTTTTTTCCAGAAGGAGAATATAGTTCCGAGAAGAGATTGCTTAATCTTCCCTCTTCTTCCAAAAGAAAATAATCATAGGAAGAAGAAACGATTAGAACGCTGTCGATTTCGTATTTTCTAAGTTTTTCTGTTTTATCTGTATATCTCTCTTCTTCCTTATGGGGTTTTATCCCTGTAATCTCCTCAATTTTTGATAAAATTTTTTCTTCTTTATTTTCTTCTATCATTTTATATTCATAATTCTCTTTTTAGACCCATCCTCTAATCTGACAGGATTCTGCCACTCTTGAAATAGCGATCATATAAGCTGCATCGCTTACTCTTATTTTTCTACGTTGAGATAACTCCCATACTTTGTAGAACGCATCTGTCATTTTATTATCAAGTTTTCCTAGTACTTCTTCTTTAGGCCAGTAATAGTTTTGATTGCTCTGTACTTGTTCGAAATAACTACATACTACACCTCCAGCGTTAGCTAAAAAATCTGGTATAACTACTACTTCTTTCTCATTTAATGTGTCGTCTGCTTCAGGAGTTATAGGGCCGTTTGCACCAGATATGATAAGTTTTACACTTGGCTGTATTTTGTCCACATTGTCTTTTGTTATAGCGTTTTCCAAAGCAGCGGGTATAAGAATATCTACATCATGTTTAATCCAGTCTTCTCCCGGAAGAACTTCATACCCAAGTTTTTCCGCTTCTTTTTTATCGATTGTGCCGAAATGATCTGTGATTTTTAATAATTCTTTCAAATCGATTCCGTCTTCTTTATAAAAGGAATAGGGCTTGCTGTCTTTTTGATTCCAACAAGAAACGGAAACTACAGTTCCCCCTAAATCTATGAATAATTCTGCGGCATGTTGTGCCACATTTCCAAAACCCTGTATTGATGCAGTTGCCTTGTTTATGTCGATATCCATTTCCTTCAAACATTCTCTTAAAATGTATACTAACCCATAGCCGGTAGCTTCTTTTCTTCCAAGAGACCCGCCTTGTGCAACGGGTTTACCCGTTATAACTCCAGGCTGGTATTGTCCTCCATGGATTGCTTGATATTCATCCATCATCCAAAGCATATGTTGGCTATTGGTCATTACATCCGGTGCTGGAACATCTCTTACTGGGCCAATGTCTTGTGACAACTGACGGATCCACCCTCTGCACAGTTTTTCCTGTTCATCTTCCGAAAGATCATGTGGATCACATATAACTCCTCCTTTCCCACCTCCAAGAGGGATGTCTATTACTGCACATTTCCAAGTCATCCACATAGCCAATGCCCTAACCGTGTCAATTGTTTCCTGAGGGTGAAATCTTATCCCTCCTTTACAAGGGCCGCGGGCGTCGTTATGCTGTACTCTGAATCCTTTAAAAGTTTTGACTTTGCCATCATCCATCTTGACAGGTATAGAAAAATGATATTCTCTCATTGGTTCTCTCAAAAATTCTCTTACTGAGTCGTCTAATTCTAGTTTCTCTGCGACTCTATCAAATTGTTTTTGTGCCATTTTAAATGGGTTGTATCCTTCTTCTACCATATCTCAGATTGCTCCTTATGTTTTTGATTTTTTCGTCGCATTATTAAAGTGATATATATAGTTGGGTTATAAAAAAATATTTAATCTATGTACAGCTTGGGTAAAAAAGTATCTTTTTAATGGACAAATATTCTATGGTGTCTATTTTTGTTTCAATTCCCAAAGCTTTCTCTCAATCCAACCAAGAGAAAGTTTCTGAGGTTTGATAGTATGAATCATCTTTGAAGACAAAATAGTATTAGAAATATCTCCTATGGCGTTGGGAAAACGTGAAATTAGTTCTCGACCCGTATCAAAAAAATGTTCAATGGTTTTAAAAGCAGAAAAAATCAAAAAGTTATACCGCCCAGTGCTAGCTTCCTGCGCACGAGAAATATTATTATTATCCATAATATACTTTTTAACATCATCAACCCCTGATTTTACCTCAATCAAAGAAACAACCAAGTTATATGTCGGAGGGATAAACAAGTTTGGAAAAAAACATTTAGGAGGATCTATAACACCTGCATCAAGCAATGTACCAACACGATGTTTGATTGTTTTTCTATTCACACCCAACTCTCTTGATAAAAAAGAATCATTTCTCTGAAGATGTTTACCCTGGGTCAAATCATACATAATACTAAACTTTTCATATCCAAGCCTTACATCACCTATCTGAACAAAACCATCTCTATCAAATTCCTTCCTCAGTTCTTTTACAAAACAATTAGGTTCATACTTGAACGTTAGATTATTACTGAAAATATTGGCAGAAGCAGCCGCTCGATTATGCCTAGTAGGAATTTTTTTATCCGCCACAATCTGTTCACGCCAAGAATGATATGATTTTAAATCTTCAAAAAACTCCATTAAAAAAGTATTATACGGCCCTTCCATACAAGAAAAAGCAGCAAAAACATGAGAATCATCTTTTAAAAAATCTTTAACCTCTTGAGTTCTAGGCATATCTGCTTTAACCAAGATAAGTAAAGGGTACTCCTTATAGAGCTGGGGAAAAGAATAAAAGGGAGGGTTAAGGATTTTTTTATCATACAAAAAACTAATCCTTCTTTTGGCAGTAGCACGATGAATATCAAGCTCACGTGCTACAGAACGAATATTAACTGAAACCCCTTCACCGGAAACTAGGTAGCGAAGAAGGTAAAGATTTAGATCATCTTCCAAAAGTTCCATAAAACCAAATAAAAAAATTGCTGTATTTTATTCTTTTCACAAAAAAATAAAAAAAGAGAAAAAAAATGTTTTTTTAGACGAGTCCTTGGTCTATCATTGCATCTGCAACTTTTACGAACCCACCGATGTTGGCCCCTTTTGCATAGTTGCAAAAACCATCTTCTTTACCATATTTTAGACATGTCTCATGTATGGATTTCATGATGTTCTGGAGTTTGTTATCTACTTCTTCCCTAGACCAATTCATATGTAAACTGTTCTGAGACATTTCAAGACCGCTAACTGATACGCCGCCTGCGTTAGCTGCTTTTCCAGGGCCGTAAAGGATTTTGTTTTCTAAGAATACGTCTATTCCCTCTGGTACTGTAGGCATGTTAGCTCCTTCTGATACGCATATGCATCCATTATCAACCAGTGCCTTGGCATCATCTTCACTTATCTCGTTTTGAGTGGCTGATGGGAACGCTATGTCACAAGGAATGTTCCAAGGTCTTTTTCCATCCTCATAAGTAACGTCATCAAACTCTTCAGCATATTCTCTTATCCGGCCACGTTTAACATTTTTAAGCTCCATCACGAAATCAAGTTTCTCTCTATCAATTCCCTCTGGATCATGTATCATGCCTGAGGAGTCAGATAGAGTGACTACTTTTCCACCTAACTGTAAAACTTTTTCACAGGTATGTTGTGCTACGTTTCCAGATCCAGAGATGGTTACAGTTTTTCCTTTTATTTTCTCGTTACGCGTTTTCAACATTTCCTGAGCAAAATATGTTGAACCATATCCTGTTGCTTCCGGACGTATAAGGCTTCCACCCCATCCAAGTCCTTTACCTGTTAGAACACCAGTGAACTCGTTTCTAATTCTTTTGTATTGACCAAAAAGATATCCTACTTCACGTCCACCAACTCCTATATCTCCTGCTGGGACATCAGTATCCGGACCAATATGACGGCAGAGTTCAGTCATAAAACTCTGACAGAACTTCATAACTTCGTTATCAGACTTTCCTTTAGGATTAAAATCAGACCCGCCTTTTCCGCCACCCATCGGGAGGGTGGTAAGACTGTTTTTGAAAATCTGTTCGAAAGCAAGGAATTTTAAAATGCTAAGGTTAACAGTTGGATGAAAACGTAACCCTCCTTTATATGGACCTATCGCACTGTTCATCTCGATTCGATAACCACGGTTTATCTGCGGTTCGCCATTATCATCAAGCCATGGAACACGGAACATAATAACTCTTTCAGGTTCAATTATTCTTTCTAAGATTTTATGTTCTTTATATTTAGGATGTTTTTCCACAAAAGGCATAATACTCTCTACAACTTCACGCACCGCCTGATGGAATTCCTCCTGACCAGGGTTCTTTCTCTTACAGCACTCATCCATAAAACATTTGACGTTTTCTGCATTCATTTTTTTATAAAACCTCCCAATAATAGGTTTCAATTTTCATAATTTCAGTGGTCTCCTTATAAAACATCCTTATTAAAACTTTATTGCAACATTTTAGTTAAAATGTATAAAAAAACTACTGCTGGTTCTACATTTTTACTAATATTTTTATCAATTTTTGTAGAATTAAATAGGTTTTAATAAGAAAATTTGGTTTACAATTAATGTTCCAAGTTTTTTAAGTGAAACTATAAGTTTTTTAGTCATGGAGGATAATGGTTTAAGATGGAATCCTGTGGTTGCACCAAAGAAAAAGTTTTAGAAGTTTGTAATCAAGAAAAAGTTGATTTTATTAGACTACAATTTGTAGATATACTTGGTTTTCCAAAAAATATTGTAATCCCTAACAGTAGATTAGAAGAGGCTTTAGAAGAAGGCATATCTTTCGATGGGTCTTCAATAGCAGGATATGCCACAATCGAAGAATCAGATTATATTGCTAAGCCAGACCCTAAAAGTTTTGTAATAATTCCAGAGGAGATAGAAAAGAGAAAAACTGCTAAATTAAACTGTGATATCTTTGATCCAAGTGGTTCGCGATTTGAAGGTGACTCTAAATATGTTCTTGAAAGAACTATGCAGAAAGCAGAGAAGAAAGGATATGTCTTTAATACTGGTCCAGAATGTGAGTTTTTTCTTTTTAAAAAGGAGGATGGTGTTTCAACTCTAAGACCTAATGATCATGCAGGATATTTCGAACTTTCTCATAGAGATTTAGCTGAGGGGGTAAGAGCAGATATATCGCTTGCTTTGGATGAACTTGGGATACAGACATACACCTCCCACCATGAGGTAGCTGAGGGTCAACATGAGATAAATTTCCGTTATTCCGATGCGTTAACCACAGCAGACAGGACGATAACATTAAAATACGTTACCAAGGTGATAGCAAACAAACACAATCTCCATGCATCTTTTATGCCTAAACCTATTTTTGGTTTGAATGGATCTGGTATGCATACACATATGTCTCTCTTCGATTCTAACAGGAAAAACGGTTTTTACAATCCAGATAGTGAAGATATGCTTAGTGATACAGCAAAATTTTTCATAGGGGGCTTGCTGAAACATATAAAAGAAATAACCTGTATTTGCAATCCTACAGTAAACTCTTATAAAAGACTGGTGCCTGGTTACGAGGCGCCAACGTATATCTCCTGGGCAAAAAGAAACAGAAGTGCTCTAATTCGTATCCCTACAAGCAAAGGCAAAGGAGCAAGAGTAGAACTTAGAAGCCCGGATTTATCTGGTAACCCTTATCTACAGTTTGCAGTAATGCTCTCTGCAGGTTTAGAGGGAATTGAAAATAGAATTGTGCCGCCTAAACCAGTTGAAGAAAACATATACGAATTAACAGAAGGTGAAAGAAAAAAGCATGGTATTAAACAACTACCGGAGAGTCTAGGCCATGCCATTTCCCTGATGGAAGAAAGTGCTTTTATGAAGGAGACGTTAGGCAGCCACATATTCAATAATTTTCTTCATGTAAAAAATGAAGAATGGGAGAAATATAGAACACAAGTCACAAAATGGGAGATAGACAAATATATACCGGTCTTATAAAAAAAGTCTTTTTAAAGTTGAAAGTATACTTTTTAATAGAAGATGTTGCCTTTGTTAAGTAAATGTTATAAATCTCCTCGTATATTTAGATATCGTCTAAGGTGGCGGAATAAACATGGGATTTGAAATCAAAGTTGTTAGCAACACGCCGTTAGTTGGAGAAGATGACCCTGAAGAGGTAGCTAAAAAATTTTTTGAACAAATAGGATACCTTTCTAAAGGATCAAATCCAGATATTCCTTTCAAAATTTTTAATGATTTCTTTCTTAGCCATCCCTCCAAAGCATGGTACGTAGAAGAGATAGCATCCAATCTTGATACATCAAAACCCACCGTATACCGACATCTGAACAAATTGAAGGGTTTAGATATACTTGAAGAGATACAAGTCTTCGATGAAAATACACAACAGAACAAGAAGGCATATCGTTTAAGATATGGAAATCTGGAAAAAGCTTGGAATTTTGTTGAAGCGCACATTAAAGTAGCTATAGAGAATTATGGAAAAACTGTTGAACATCTCCAAAATTTAATTGAAAAACAGAGGAGCGAAGTAGAATGAAAAAAGCAGAAAAGGAACTAACCGAAGGATCAGAATATAAGATAACCTCATTAGGTGGAAGAAACAAAACAATAGAAACTCAAGGAATATTTAGAGGTTTTATATCCATTGGGATAGATGAAAATGCCGTCTTAATGGAGCTTGATGAAAATCATGACGAGTTATCCGGAAAGAAAAGAATTATTCCTTTACATGTCATACTCGCTATAGACATATTAAAGGCAAAAGAAAACTTAGAAGAGGATGACGATAAAGGTGTTTCGCATTACGTAGGATAAAAAAACAAAGAGATATTCCGTATTTTATTATTCTTTTTATAATAATTTACTCATTAAATTTTTATATGTCTTATCCCTTTTTTTATACTTGATTTCTTAATGCCAGAGAGGCCATCTAAAAAACCGATTCTTCACCTCGAGCAAATTTCTAAAATATACAAAGAATATGGAAACAAAGTAAAGGCTTTAGATGATGTTTCATTAAAGATTTATACTGGTGAATTTGTATCTGTAGTTGGTGCATCCGGCAGCGGTAAATCAACACTTCTTCATTGTATGGGTCTGTTAGATAAACCAACTAAAGGAACCCTCTATGTCGAAGGTAAAGATGCTTCTAAGATAAGTGGTAAAGAGATAGCTCTACTTAGAGGAGAAAAAATTGGTTTTGTCTTCCAGAGTTATAATTTGATTCCTCGTTTAACTGTTCTAGAAAATATTTTGCTACCTGGACGTATAATGAATAAAGATGAGGGTTTGCTTAAAAAAAGAGCTTTATCTTTGTTAAAAGATGTGGGCATCTCACACCGTGCAGACCATAAAGGAATACATCTCTCTGGAGGAGAACAGCAACGTGTGGCTATAGCTAGAGCTTTGATTAATGACCCTGTAATAGTTTTAGCTGATGAACCAACAGGGGCCTTAGACTCAGAAAGCAGCAAAGCCATTATGAAGCTGTTAGTTAAACTCAATAAAAAAAGAAACGTGACTTATGTATTTGTTTCCCATGAAGAAAATATTTCGAGATATGGCAGACGTACGATAACATTACAAGACGGTAAAATCGTTGATGATTCTAACTCAGAAGGAAGGAGGGAGTTTAAAATTGGGTGTTAGTAGCCGTCTCGCAATTGGTGAATTAAGAGACCATAAACGGATTTATGGAGTTATTATCTTAGTTATAGCGTTGACTATGTCTTCCTTCATGTTGGAAAACGCATATCTAAACTATATGATGCAAGTAGTTGATGACACTACAAAACTGGTTACCAGTGACGCAATAATCGTTGATCCAAGCTGCAATGCCAGAGACATATATGGTACAGAGCCTGAATTAAAGGATGCAGGCGAAATAGCAAAAAAAATCGAAAATAGATTTCCTGAGTATATGACAAGTATCAGAGTAACGGCTCAAGGAGCTTATGGTTTGGGAGCTGAAGAAGGCATGATGGATGCCTGTACAGTCCAAGGGATCAACCCAGAAAAAGAAAAACTTGTTTCTAACATACAGGATAAAATAGTTAAAGGACGTTTTTTTCGAGAAAATGACCCTGTTTTGCGAGGGCACACACCATTATATATAGAAGTTAAAGGACCTGGTGATCTCCCAGATTTTACATATGGAAGTAGCGAAAAACCGTTTGAGAACGAAGAACCTTATCCTATTATTGTAGGTGAAACTGCAGCTAAAATCCATCCGTATATAGATGTAGGTAAAACAATATCCTTAACGCTAAGTGTTTCCGGAAATCAAGCCAGTTATGCAACCGTACCTGTAAAAGTAATTGGGTTATACACTAGCGGAACGCCAACATTGGAAGCTATGATATGGTTTATGCATGCCGACAGCGTAAGAGAAATCAAAGGATACGGGGAAATAACTGGTAAAGATTGGTATATCCCGGGGGTTGGAACATTTAAAGGATACCACCCCATAGAAGTAGATAGAAGCCGAGGAGATGCCGTATTAGTTAAAGCACCAGAGCCTTTACACAGGCTAAATCCTGCAGGGCGCTCCCAGGAGATAAAAGAAGAGATTAGTGATGCTGTACCAAATTATAAAGTTTTTAGCTGGCATGATTTTTTGATATATATCACAGGGAGCATGCAAGATGTTGTAACAATTATGCTCTGGGGAAGCATAGGAGTTACATTGTTCTTATGCGGAGCAGCAATAAAATATGTGATGGGTTCAATTATAATGCGGAAAACCCGAGAAATAGGGAGTTTAAAAGCATTTGGAGCGCGTGATAGGACGATATTTAAAATATTTTTATACCAGGGGTTAATAATCGGTTTTATAGCTGGTGTGGTTGGGATTGTTCTCTCTTTGATTGTAATGAATATAGTTAACTGGTATGGTCTAAGCGTAGAGTTTATTGCAGGCACACAACTGAAAATTGGTTTTATAGTTAACTGGCTTACCTTGTTGGTGGCTTTGCTCCTACCTGTACTTTTGTCAGTATTAGCAGCAGCTATACCTGCTAAAAAAGCATCTATGCTCCCACCGGTAGAAGCTCTTAGAAAAGGAGAGTTATCTCTATAAAAACTGGTATTTGAAAAAACATACATAATATTTATAAGCAATTATATTATTAATAATTTTGAATTAGTAGGGAGGCTATAGAAATGAATATAAAAAAAATACTGCCTATTTTGGTGGCAGGCCTGTTTTTATTGAACGCAGCTGGGGCTTTCGCAATAGAGTCAAATGAAACAACGAGTAACAATATAGAAAAATCATCAACAAATTCAGAATATGATTTGCTGATAATTACCCACAAAACGTTTACCCGGCAATTACAAAGGTTAGTTGATCATAAAGAAGAAATGGGCATAAAAACAATTATGGAGACGACAGACAACATCTATCAAAACTACGACGGCCGAGACAAACCAGAGAAAATCAAATATTTTGTGAAACATGCCTATGATGAATGGAATATCAAATACCTATTGCTGGTTGGAGGTTTAAAATCAAAAATATATGCTAGGCCTAGAGACACAGCAAACTATGGAGCAGATCATTGGTATGTTCCTGTTCGTTATACCAATTTTTATGACAACCCTAAGCATCCGTTGAATACTGTTACAGCATCTGCCTCAGATGTTCACGACCCTGGTGTAATAAGTGATTTATACTACGCAGATATATATGATGAAAATGATACTTTCAGCAGCTGGGATCCAAATAATGATGATTATTTTGCAGTATATGATAAACCTGGTGTTGAAAAAAACGACAGCGGCATAGACTACTCGCCAGAGATAGCAGTTGGTCGTCTAGCATGCAGAAATCGTCTAGAGGTAAAAAACGTTGTAGATAAAATAATTCACTATGAGAAAAATACGTATGGAAAAGAATGGTTTAAAAAGATGACAGTGGTATCCGGGGATGGTTTCCTCGATCAAGAAGACCTTGATTTCCAATGGAACAGTAGTGGTCTACCATCTGGTGAATATACTATTTATGGACAAAGCACCAACAAAGAAGGAGTAAAAGGAAATCTGGATATAGTTAAAGTAACTGTTAATCATTCATCAGAATCATCTGTTACTTTCAATCATGACGATAATCTACAGGTGAATCAATATCCTGCCCTACCAATAGCAGAGATTACTTCACCATCAGATGGAGATGTCTTAGGGAAAGATGATGTATCTTTTGACCCACAAGCAAATGATTATTGTAATGAATTTACAGGTTGGGCAAACGTCAGCTACGAAAACAAAACAATGCATATACGGGGTAAATCATATGACCCAAAACCATATGGAAACACAACAAATATGCATATATGGGTAGAGAACGAAGACGGTGAGAAGGTTTTCAACGAATGGAGAAACAACACCGAAATGTACTATGAAGGTGAATGGGTAACTGGCGACAAAAAACTGATGGGTAGAGGAGGAGCATTATACTATATGCCAGATGAATTCAAAAAGAATATACTCTGGGCTTCAAACGGCGGCTTCTCCGGTGAAAAAGATGTCATGGAGGCATTAAACGAAGGAAATGGTTTTGTATTTATGTCCGGACATGGAAGCCCTAATGTTTGGGCAGACCATTACCCCGGCGTACCAGGAGATCGTAGTGGTGGTAGTGTTACAGGTCTACGTGTAACAACTCTAAAACCACACAGACTCAAATCCTTCCTTGACCGCCCGTATTACCCAATGAATAAACTTTCTAATGATGATAAGCTACCTGTGATGGTTATAGGAGGATGCCATAACAGTCAGTTCAACGTGTCATTAATTCCAACTATCATGCACATCTTATACTATCAGCTTGGAAAAGACAACCAGATGTGGACATATGGTTCACCTGTACCTGAATGTTTCAGCTGGAATATTGTACGTTTGAAAGAAGGGGGAGCTATAGCCACTATAGGAAACACCGGATTAGGATATGGACGTATAGGTAAAATATCCACAACTGATGGTGGGGACGGATGGATAACTATAGAATTCTTTAGACAATATGGTGAACATGGCCACGAAATACTGGGAGAAGCTTTCATGGAATCAATAAAAACCTATGTTGACACTTTCGACATGTCAGATGTCCCTGCAGGTCATGCTAAAACAGTTCAACAATGGGTTTTACTTGGAGACCCGAGCCTAAAAATTGGAGGATACCCGCAATAAAAAACATCCTCTTTATTATTTCTTTATAGATATTTACAGAAAAAATATGTGTTTTTTTATATTATTTGGACAAATAGAGCTTTTCCATTCAAAGTATAATCTACGGGTCCAGATGAGGTTTCAAGATTTTCTCGCTGAAAATCACCCCAGAAACCCCAAATTATGAGTCTATGTGATCCATTTATTTTTTTATTCCAAGGAGCATATCCAAGCATAGGGGTTATATTAGTCTCCCCGTAGGATTCTTCTCCGCTGCAATCTATATCTATAAGTATAGTCAAACTTGAATTCTTTGAAGGATACCCTTCCCCTCCAGTTACTATTCTGGCTTTCCCAGAAGAATTAATCTTGCAAAAAACCGAAAGTTTATCGAATATACCTGAGTTGTTTAACTCTTCTTTTTTAAAATTTTTTTCTTTTTCTGAAGAAACAGGCATTATACAAAACAGTGATATCAAAAGAAATGTCATAATTAACGGTCCAATGATTTCTTTATTTTTTATCATATACCTTCAATCCATCATTTTATTATATCTTTCTATAATAATATTTGTTTTTATATTTTATAAACTTTGTTACATAAAAGTAAATATTTATTATGCCCAGATATTAATCGTTGCTTTGGCATTTTAGGCATAGTTTCTAAGTCTAACATTATCTTATCAACGGCGGCATCAATTTATTTGTAAAAGTTTAATAATGCGTTCCGTATTACATTCTATTTGTAAATTTTTGGGGGAAAACCGGTGGAACGAGTTAAAGAAGAAAGAGAGGGTAAAAGGATGGGGCTTACCAAAATTCCCGATTCCTAACAAAAAGAAATCATGGCTTTCATGATAACAACAAAAAAACTGTAATTTCCCCGGCCCCCTTAATTACACTTTTAATCAAGATTTTTTAAAATGTTTTTTAGAAAAAATATGAAATAAAATGAAAAAGGGAAAAGAAAATTTTCTATCTTTTAAATCAATCTTGCCTGTCCATGGAATTTATAATTAGATAGATCTTCAAAAACCTCATCTTCCTTAAGAATATCAGCGATTTCTTCAGAAGAAGAAGACATCTTGATTTCACGTGTCCGGCCATATCTACCCTTAGATATTACCCTTGCTGTAATTATGCCAAGCATATCCAACTCAGAAATAAGATCTGCCACCCTTCGCTGGGTTAAACAATCTGTCCGAGTTCTTTTACAAAGGTTTTTATAGACGCTATAGACCTCTCCTGTAGTTATAGCAGCAGCTGACTCAGTCTTCTTGTTGTGCTTTTCTTGCAACAAAATAGCGAATAGGATAAGTTTAGATTGAGTGGGAAGTGTTCTAACTACTTCTATAACACGATCTACTTCTATCTTGTTTTGAGCTAGTCGAACAAATTTTTTTGTAACTTTAGGAGAATCACTTCGTTCCACAAGTTCAGCACTCATACGAAGAAGGTCTAATGCTCTACGGGCATCACCATGTTCCTGTGCAGCAAGAGCAGCACAGAGAGGGATCACATCATCGCTTACTGCGTTATCTCTCAACGCAATATCTACCCTTTGATGCAGAATGTCTTGTAGTTCTCCAGCGTTATAGGGTGGAAAAATCATATTTTCTTCACCGAGACTAGATTTTACCCGTGGATCAAGAAACTCAGTGAATTTAAGATCATTTGAAATTCCTACAATAGAAACTTTGGCGTTTTGTAGGTCGCTGTTGATACGTGAAAGATTATAGAGAGCTTCATCTCCTTTTAACTTGTCAATTTCATCGAGTATGATGACAGCTACTCCACCGTTTTTTTCAATCATCTTTTTAAGCTTAGCAAAAACTTGGTCAGTTGGCCAACCGGTAAAAGGAATTCTTTCAGACCACTCTTCAATAAAATGATTAGTTATGTTCTGGAGAAGACGATATTGTGTGTCGACCACTTCACAGTTAATATAAATAAAATTAACGTCTTTTCCTGTTTCTTCACCTTTCTTCAAAAGTTCTTTCCCTAGAAACTTAGTAACTGCTGTTTTTCCAGTTCCAGTTTTACCATATATGAAAACATTTGAAGGTGTTTCTCCTCTTAGAGCAGGTACAAGAACAGAAGCTAAGTTATCTATTTCTTTTTCCCTATGTGGTAAAACATCAGGCATGTAAGATGGGCGCATTGCCTCACGGTTCATAAAAATACCGTTAGATTTTAGTAGTCTACCAAATATGTCACTGTTAACAGTGTTTTTCTTATTCGCCAAAATATTCCCCCTTCATTTCATGTGTAATGGGAGGGTGGTATTAAAAACTTGTTTATATTTTTCAGTACCTATCTCTAGGAGGGTACTCCTTAAAAAATTGATTTTAGTTTATAATATTAGTTGGTTAAAACAATAATGGGATAGGCCTTTGTTTCATGTGGAAAAGAAAAATGTGTGGGTTGCCAAAAAAGTGTCAAATTTTGTGATTTTGAATAAAAAATAAAAAGATTTGTCTATTAATATATTTTTAAAAATGAGAATATTGAAATACCATTAAACGAATACGTTGCTGTCTATACTTACGTCTTACATATTATATATGAAACTATACCCCGCCATTGATCCTCTTCCAGTCGAAATGAAGGGGTGTCTCTTTTATCGTACTATTCTCTATTCTAGATAAAATTTTAGGAAAAAAATCATGTTGCATGATAGATAGAAGACTATAAATCTATCAAAAAAAAAACGTAAAATTTTTAAGAAAAAGTCTAAAAGATAGGGTTTATGAATTATATTTTCAAACTGCAAACTGGTTTTAGTTACCAATTATTATAACGTCTTTTACTGATTTTATTGATTTGAATGGAAATATAAGATTCCCCCCATCATCCAAATGATAAAGTCTCGGGTCTACATCTTCTGAAGGTTCTACTAAAATGTTTACAAGTTCACCTGTTTTTTTATCCGTAGTTGAATTACGCATAACCCCTAGATAAAGTCCTTCTTCACTCATGACTGTTTTTCCTCTTAGTTCATCTTCGGTGATTTTCATATTTTTTTACCTCCTTTATTTTATAATGAATCTCGTATATTGAATAGAAGTATCTATTTTTATCCTTTTTCCCTAAAAATAGAAAAAAAGAGTAGAGAAGAGTAGAGAACAACTGTTTTATTTTAGGCTACATCTAACTGTCTTTTTTCTATGTCTTTGTTTGCTACACCCTTGCCAAGATCTCCAGACATTTTCTCATAGAAGTTTTTCATATCTGGGGTTATAGATGCTCTAACACTTTCCATGGCTTCATCAAAGTGTTTCATCTCTACTTTATCAGCGTTTTCGTCCTGTCTTATTGCTATCATTGCTGCCTCTCGGCATAATGCTTCAATGTCTGCGCCTGAATAATTCTCTGTTTTATCGGCTAATTCTTCTAGATCTACGTCATCTGCGATTGGCATACGACGTGTATGGATTTTAAGTATCTCTAATCTTGCTTTTCGATCTGGTGAAGGAATAGATATAAGTCTATCGAAACGGCCAGGTCTCAACAGACCGGGATCAATTATATCGGGTCTGTTTGTAGCACCGACTACAACGACTCCTTCCATGCTTTCAAGTCCGTCGATACTCGTCAGCAGTTGGTTTACCACACTATCTGTGACATGGGAGCCAGTGTGGGTGCCTCTCTGAGGAGCGATGCTGTCTAGTTCATCAAGGAAAACTATGGTTGGTGCAACCTGTCGAGCTTTTTTGAATAATTCTCTTACTGCTTTTTCACTTTCGCCTACCCATTTGCTCATAACTTCTGGTCCTTTTATTGAAATGAAATTAGCTTTTGATTCATGCGCCACTGCTTTCGCTAGTAATGTTTTTCCAGTTCCGGGTGGGCCGTAAAGTAAAATTCCGCTTGGTGTTTCTATACCCATTCTTTCAAAGACTTCTTTTTTGGTTAGCGGCCATTCTACTGCTTCGCGCAACTGTTGTTTAACGTTTTCTAACCCACCTACGTCTTCCCACGATACTTTTGGTACCTGTACAATAAATTCTCTCATCGCGGATGGTTCGATACCACGATGTGCCTCTTTAAAATCATCCATGTTGACTTCCATTTTTTCTAGGACGTCTACAGGTATGGGTTCGTCTAGGTTTATTTCGGGTAGGTATCTTCTAAGTGAATTCATCGCTGATTCTCTTGCAAGAGCTGCAAGGTCTGCTCCTACATATCCATAGGTGATATCAGCTAGCTGTTCAAGGTCTATATTTTCTGCTTTTGGCATACCACGGGTGTGTATTTGTAGAATTTCTTTACGTCCTCCTCGATCTGGTGCATCGATTCGTATTTCTCGGTCAAATCGGCCTGGCCGGCGAAGTGCGGGGTCTACTTGATCTGGTATGTTTGTGGCTCCTATAACAATGACTTTCCCTCTTCCTTTTAACCCATCCATCAGTGTTAGAAGTTGCGACACTACACGTTTTTCTACTTCTCCGTGTGTTTCAGCTCTTTTACTGGCTATTGCATCGATTTCGTCTATGAAAACAATTGATGGCGCATTTTTTTCTGCCTCATCAAAAATTTTCCTTAGATTTTCTTCACTCTGCCCATAGTATTTACTCATGATTTCGGGGCCGTTTATTGTGTAGAAGTTTGCCCCGGATTCGTTTGCCACTGCCTTTGCTATCAGTGTTTTTCCTGTTCCTGGAGGACCATGTAGTAAAACTCCTTTTGGCGGGTCTATACCCAGTCGGTCAAACAACTCTGGATGTTTTAGAGGCAGCTCTATCATTTCACGCACTCTAGATATCTCTTCGTTCAGACCTCCGATGTCTTCGTAGCTTACGCTTGGTCCTTCCATATCCTCTGTTTTGGCAGCTTCTTCTTTAACTTTGATGTTAGTATTTTCGTTAATTGATACTATGCCGCTAGGGTTGGTGTTGATTATGACAAAAGGGAGCGAACTCCCGAATAAGGCTATACCAGGGATTATGACGTTATCTCCTTTGGTTAGAGGTCTTTTAAGAAGTCCTTTTTTGATTAGGTTGTCTATCCCTCTGCCAAATTGTATCTGTTGACCTTTGGATATAAGAGGTGCAAGAGTTACTTGTTTAGCTTCGTTTATGTCTGCTTTTCTTACTTTCACTCTGTCTCCTAGTCCGGCACCACAGTTTTTACGTGTAAGATTATCTATGCGCAGTATTTTCTTTCCCTCGTCGGTTGGGTGTGCTCTCCATACGACTGCAGCGGTAGTTTTTTGTCCTTCTATTTCTATGACATCTCCTATAGATAAGTCGAGTTCTACACGTGTTTGATTATCGATACGTGCTCTGCCGTAGCCTACATCTTGTTGAAATGCTTCTGATATTTTTAAAGTAATTTCCTCTTTATTCATTTTAATGATTCCACCAGATTTCCTTTCAAACAATTATCTATATAATATAAATTTTTCTACCTATTAATTTCCTAAAAAATATCAACATTTTCTTTGCTATTCAATTTTTTCATTTTTTGTTTTTACGTTTTAAAGATAAATCAAGCACACCATTTTTATATGTTGCCTTTGTCTCTTTTGGTTTTATCTTCAGAGGTAGTTCTATGTTTTCCTTTAGTATTTTTTTTGGAGTGAAAATAACTATTTTTATACTGCTTTCTGTTGTTTTTATATCTATATCTTGTTTGTTAGGCTCAGGGAGATTCATAGTAAGATTGATTTCTCTATCTGTTTCTATGATATCATAATTAGCTTTTATTTTATTTTGAGCTGAATCTATATCACTTAATTTGTTTCTAACTTCTTCTATAATCTCGTATAGCTTTTTTTCTGATAAGGTGTTTAAGCTTGTTGTTTCTCCGTTGTTTCCATATTTTATAGTCATCACTCACCACTTCGTTAACAATCGTTAACAGATTAAGGATAAGGTGCATATAAACCTTTCCCAAAACATCAACATAAATAATAGATAATTTTAATAATACAATTAATATTTAAATATGAGTTTAAATGAATTTCAGAAAGACAATAAACCCAAAATACCTACTAATAGTCTTTGCAATTATTGGAATAACAATATTATATACAATATCAACACTAACCCAACCCACAAAGATAGATCTGGGAGAAATACAGGAACATGAAGGAAAAAGAATAACCACCAATGGAAGAGTAAAAGAATATTACTTGACTTCCTACGGAAACCAAATAGTAACTATAAAAAAAGAAGAGAACACGGTTAAATTATTTCTTGAAACACCTCTAAACCTGGATTTTGGAGACCAAATAGAGGTTACAGGTGAAGTTCAAAAATATCAAAACGAGATGGAAATAATAGTAGATAATAACAGAAATATAAAAATTATAAAAAAATGGAACAAAATCGAAACACCACTATGGGAGCTTGCAACAAAACCCTCACATTATGAAGGACTACAAATACAAACCAGAGGGATAATAAAAGAAGCAGATGAAGACTATCTATATCTGACTGATGCAAACGAAACCTATCTTCTTCCTATACATATACCAAATGATACAAAACAGATACACAACAAAGGACAAAAAATCTACTTAACAGGCACCTTCTCTTTTAACAAAAAACAGTTTAGATACGAAATAAAAAACACTCAGCTGAAACAAGTGTAACATTATTTTGTTTGGTGATTAACAATGATAGATCTATTTTTAGTTTGTATTTTCTGTATCTTTGGTGTGATAACAGGTATAGCAACTGGGCTGCTACCGGGGTTGCATGTAAACAATATCTCTCTTATCTTACTTTCTCTTTCTGGGGTTATAGTAGGTTCTTTAACATTTTTGTATCAACAAGGGTTGACAGAGAGCTTCATTTTGTTATTGATAGCAATATTCATCACTAGTGTTAGCATCTCCCATACATTTCACGATTATATTCCATCCTCCTTCCTGGGTGCTCCAGACGCCGACACAGCATTATCTGTTCTACCTGCCCATACCTTACTTCTAAAAGGAAAAGCATATGAAGGAGTCTTTTTCTCAGCCACCGGAAGTTTAGGCGCCATATTTTTCTGTTTTTTGCTCCTCCTACCCGTCCGCTTTGTGATAGGAGAACCAATCTATCTATATGAAACGATAAAAGACAACATGCTATGGGTTCTAATCTGCATAACCATAATAATGATATTAACAGAGAAAGGAAAAATTACTGATTTCAACCTAAAAGGAAAAAAACCTTATTTTCTCGGGATGGCATTCGCAGCGTTTCTCTTCTTTTTATCCGGCATCTTCGGTGTAGTAGTATTTGAGTTAACAGTTGATTCACCGATAGGTCTTCAATCACCTGTACTTTTCCCTGCATTAACCGGTCTTTTTGGTATATCAACTCTAATACATTCTCTAAAAAACAACCCGGATATACCTACGCAGTCAATTTCAGAACCAAATTTTGATAAAAAAACCAAAAAATCGTCAATAATATCTGTTATAACGGGTAGTTTAGGGGGTATATTAGTCTCTATTATACCAGGTATTACTTCTGCTACTGGAACTGTTATAGCTATGAACGCGCGAGGTAAAACTGGAGGCGAAAATACGGATGATTCTAACAAAAAACAGACTATCACTACGTTATCCGCTGTAAACACTGCATGTGCCTTTTTTGTAGTGGTAATGCTTTTCGTGATTTTGAGGCCGAGGAGTGGAGCTGCTATAGCAGCGGCAGAACTAGTTTCAATAGAAGAGTGGAGTAGCTTACTATTACCCTCTAATCTCTCTTTTTTGATGATAGCTGTCCTACTTGCTGGTGTTTTATCTTATTTTTCCACCTTGAAAACAGGTATATTTTTTGCTAAACATTTCTCAAAAATACCTTATCAGCCTTTAGTTATCCTAACAATACTTTTTGTAACAACTTTAGTTTTCCTATTCACAGGCATAGTTGGACTTTTAGTACTCTTAGTTGCCACAATAATTGGTTTGATCCCAGTGTTGTGGGGTGTACGCCGAAGCCATTGTATGGGGATCTTGTTATTTCCAATTATTCTTTATTTTCTTTAAAAATCAGTTTTTCAAGGCTTTCTTCAAATTCTTTAATGGAGACTTTATATTCTTTGGCTTTAATTAAAGCTGCAACCTCTGGAAAAATATTTTTTTTATTAGCATACGCTTTAATTTCGCTTCTTAAAACTTCGGTTTTTTCATCCGATTTTTCACTAATTTTGTTTATAACTGAGTCCAAAAAACTGTTTTCACTTTCTTCTTTGTTTTCTCTATTAGATGTTTCAAAAAAACCATCTGAGGGTTGGAAGCCCACAGGGATGTCCACTTTTTCGATGTCAAAACCTGGTTTTAACAGACCTTTTTCTTTTTCTAACAAGTTTTTTTCTAATGAGTTTTGAACAAATTTTTTAGCCTGTTGGGGTTTACACCATTTTAGTTCCATAGACATTGGTAGATAAAACTCTGAAACCTCAAGTTTTTCTTTACCACTTCTTTTAAACAGAAAAGCTATAATGTTTTTTTCTTCAGTCGCCATATTTTTTTATCCTTTTAAAATCTTTAAAATCAACTAATAAACCTTTTATATCTCTATCTTCCCAGTAGCGAACGTTATCGCTGTTGTTTTCATAACAAAATATTTTTTGTTTCTCTGCAAGTGTTTTCAATAAATTAATCGCTTTGTAGTCTTCTTCAAGCTCTCTGCGGCTTTCCATAATCACTAAACCGTCGACATCGTTGTGTGTCGGTATCTCAAATCTATTTCCGACGTGTTTGCCAAATTCTATCTTATTATATATTTCGTTATCCGTGATTTCTTTGATATCTTTGAAGTTTAGACTCGGCCATATTTTTCTTCTAAAAACAAGTTTTTCTGCTCCTGCGGTTAAAACATCTACCGTGTCTCCCATGGTTTGTACACCAGAGTCAACCCATAGGTTAAAGATTGAGGAAAATCGTTGATATATGCAGAGGTTGGGTCGACTTTTTTCTAATGCATCCCAGTCTAGGAGATATAATTCTTTGTTTTCTTTTATCTCTGATAAAATTTGTTCTAAATCTATATTCTTGCCGTTATGGTGGTCAAATATTTTTCTTTTCTGCAGATGTATCACTGGAATAATTTTCATGATTCTCTATAAAAAAAGAAACATAGTATGTAACATAAAAGTTTATCCTATTTTAAAATGTTTAAAAAAATAGAGAAAAAAAGAAAATGTTGTATTTTTTTTTATTTTAGTTTTTTTCTGCGTCTGCTATCGTCAGTCGGGTTTTGACGACTGTGTCGGGATTTAAACTGATACTGTCTATTCCGCACTCTACTAGGTATTCTGCGAATTCTGGGAAATCAGACGGTGCTTGTCCACATATTCCAACTTTTCGTCTTGGTTCATGGTTGTGGGCGGTTTCTATTACTTGTTTTACTAGTCTTTTTACGGCGTCTTGTCTTTCATCAAATATGTGTGCTACGAGATCTGAGTCACGGTCTAGCCCTAGTGTTAGCTGTGTGAGGTCGTTGCTCCCTATGCTGAATCCGTCGAATATTTCTGCGAACTGGTCTGCTACTACTACGTTGCTTGGTATTTCACACATTACGTAGATCTCCAGGTCGTTTTCACCTTGTTTCAATCCGAATTCTTCCATTGTTTCTATGACTTTTTTCCCTTCTTCTGGCGTACGGCAGAACGGTATCATTGGCTTGATATTGGTGAGCCCCATTTCATCTCTTGCTTTTTTGATAGCTTGACATTCGAGCCCGTATGCTGGTTTGAATTTTTCGTCATAATATCTGCTGGCACCTCTCCACCCTATCATCGGGTTGTGTTCTTCGGGTTCGTACAGGTATCCGCCTATTAGGTTTGCGTATTCGTTGGTTTTGAAGTCACTCATTCGGACTATGACGTCTCGTGGGTAGAATGCTGAAGCGATTTTTGCTATTCCTCTTGTTAGTTTGTCTATGAAAAATTTTTCTTTGTCTTCGTATCCTTTGGTTTTTTCATCTATCTTTTTGATTACTTCTGCGATTTTTTCATCGTTTTTTGCTTTCTTTTTCAGTTCTTTATATTGTAGTAATGCTAATGGATGTATGCCTATGTGGCTGTTTATGATGAATTCCTCTCTTGCAAGCCCTACTCCGTCGTTTGGAATCTGTCCTTGTTGAAATGCTTTTTCTGGCGTTCCAACATTCATTAGAATTTGTGTTTTGGTATCTGGTATCTCTTCCAAGTGTGTTTTATCCACTCTGAAGTTAAGTCCTCCTTCGTAGATTCTTCCTACTCCTTCGCTGCAGTCTACGGTTACCTCTTCTCCATCTTTAATTTTTTCTGTACCGTTTTCTGTCCCTATAACACAGGGGATTCCGAGTTCACGGCTTATGATTGCTGCATGACAGGTTCTCCCTCCGCTGTTGGTGACGATTGCTCCGGCGATTTTCATTATTGGTTCCCAATCCGGGTCGGTCATATCGGTAACTAGAACTTGTCCTTTTTTGAATTGATCTATGTTTTCGGCGCTTTCTATCACGTTTACTTTTCCTTTTCCTATTTTGCTTCCTACTGCTTCTCCTTCTGCTATAATGTCGCTTTTTTCTTCAAGAACATATGTTTCTAAAGTTGCAGCATCTTTTTGACTGTGAACTGTCTCGGGTCTAGCTTGAACTATGAAGAGCTCACCAGTTTCCCCGTCTTTTGCCCATTCTATATCCATTGGCTTTTCATAGTGGTCTTCAATGGCACAGGCCCATTTAGCAAGCTGTAGTATTTCATCATCGTTGATTACAAATTTATCTCTCTCTTCTTGATCAACATCTATATTTTTTGTGCCTTCCTCTGAGTAGATCATCTTTTTTTCTTTGCTACCTAGTTTCTTTTCCACTACTGGTCGATATCCCTCTTTAAGTGTAGGTTTGAAAACGTAGAACTGATCTGGATTGACTGTTCCTTGTACAACGTTTTCTCCGAGCCCCCATGCTCCGGTTATAAATACGGCGTCTTCAAATCCACTTTCTGTGTCTATTGAAAACATAACTCCGCTGCTTGCCAAGTCTGATCTAATCATTTTCTGTATGCCTACTGAGAGATATACATCGAAATGGTCGAACCCTTTGTCTTCTCTGTATGATATTGCTCTGTTGGTAAAGAGTGATGCGAAGCATTCACGGACTTTTTTTAATAGTTCTTCTTCTCCGGTTACGTTTAGATATGTTTCTTGTTGTCCTGCGAAACTGGCATCTGGAAGGTCTTCTGCTGTAGCACTACTTCTTACTGCTACATCAACGTTTTCACCGTATCGTTCTTCCATCCCTTTATAATGTTTTTTTATATCCTCACGTAGATCCTCTGGTAGCGGGGTGTTTTTTATTAATTCCCTTACTTTCTGCCCTCTTTCTTTTAGGTTGTTGACATCGTGTGTGTCAAGATCGGAGAGTATTTCTTTGATTTTTTCATCTACTCCTGCTTCTTCTAGGGTGTATTTGTATGCATATGCTGTTACTGCAAAGCCAGAGGGAACATTTACTCCTTTTTCTTTGAGTGCACTAATCATTTCACCTAGAGAAGCATTTTTTCCACCTACAGAGGCGACATCATTCATTCCTAGGTCTTCGAACCAAATATTGAACACTTTTTTCATATGAACTTCACTCCTTAGTTGAAGCATGGTAAGAAAAAACCATATATAAAACCTTTCTTCATAAGTATAGAACATTACTATATTATAAAAACAGCGGCGGCTACACCCGTCGTCCAAACACCTTCTTTTTTGCATGTAGCTATCTGTGTAGCGTTAATTGTTTGTTTATTGTTTTTCATAAAACCCTCTTTCTTTATGGCGCCTGTCGTGGCAAGCATTTTTTTAGCTGTTTTTTCTACATTTTTTTCTAACTTTCTACATTCTTCATTGTAGGCTGTTTGTTCAGCAACATATCCATGTAAATTTTTTTTATTAGATGTTGCAACTCCTATTCCTGCACCTATTGTTTCATCTTTTTTTTTGGTCTGATTTTTACATAAAACACAGAATGTTATCATACCTGGTGTAATCTCTTTTATCCCGTCTTCTTTTTTTATGATTTTACAGGAGGGTGGGACGATACTAGAAACTCTTACCAAGTTGCATTTTTCTATACCTGCGTCTCTTAAAGCCATTTCGAAAGATTGCAGTTTGTTTTTATCTCTCCCTAGCCCCTTTGTTAAAAACATTTTTTTTGGAACCATAGAAAAAAATAGTCACCTATCCTAAACGCTAACTTTAGTTTTTTTGCTTTGTGTTGTTTTTTTATTCTTCTACCTCTTCGCTGTTGCCTTTTTTTTCGTCCTGCATTTTAAGTAGATCCCGCATTTGTTTTTGTACATCTACCTGTTCTTTTTGAAAAGCTACCTGTTCTTGTTGATAAGGGGTTATCTCTCTTTCCTGTACAAGTTTTTCCACTAGTTTTTTTACTTCTTTGTACGGATATATGCCGTGTAATTCAAAATAACTTCGGGATCTTGGTATATTTACCTCTTTTCCTCCACCTGCAAAACCAAATAGGTTTAATTTCTTACCGCCGCCCACTCCGCCACCTGCAAAAGTTTTATCGCTCCCTAGTCCAAAACCTGATTGACTGATAGGGATTATCGTTCCGAAACCAAATATTTGCCCTAGTATTCCTTGTTTAGAGTTTATATCTGATATTTTGTCGTATCTTATAGTTCGTTCCTCTTTGGTGACTATGCCGCCTTGGAATTTTAACCTCTTGTTTGAAATAATATATTTGTGGCTTCTTCTAAACAGTTCCACCATCAGAAAACCGAGTATAGATATAGAGGCGGTGTAGAACGGTATGAAGACCCCTGCCGCATCCATCCATCCTAAAGCTAACATTATACCTAAGCCGGCGGCGAATACAGCAAGGTAAAAGAAAAAGATACGCCACCGTATAGCGATTAAAGATGCTATTACTCCTGCCACCAATAATACAAGCCCCCATACCATAACGGGAAACCATTCATTTGAGTTTAAAATACCACGAAAATCAGAAAAATTTACTAACCATCCTAGGAGGATGCCCCATACTAGGAGAAAGATACATAGAGATTGAAGCCCCATAAAAGACAATGGGTGCGGTGAGAGCACTTTCTCTAACTCTTCATCCTCTAAAAGCTCATCTTCATCCATTTATTTTTCTCCACGTTTTTTACTAAATTTACTAAACGGATTTATACTGAAGTTAGTTTTAAATTTATTGGTCCTACTTCTAAGTAATAATAGGACAACGAGAAACGTTGACAACAACATAACTAAAAGCGACATGCTATAAGTATATGGAGATTGGAAATAATAAAAAAACACTCTCATTGATAGATAAGAAATAGGGATTACAACAAAAGGAATTATTCTCTTATATCTCTCTATTCCGTCTGTAGCTTTTATAAAAAGTAGGACTAAATTTGCAACCAGTATCGAAATTATGGCGGTAATTGAAAGCCAACCAAAAACTACAAACAACGCTATATACCAGTTAACCTCCAGAAACAAGGAAAGATAGAATAAAATATAACACATCAAAAATAGAAAAAACAAATACAACGGTTTTTGTCTTATTAGGCCCCATACATTTCGTAGATCGTAAATCAAATCAACTTTTTGATGTCTCTTATCCTTTATATATAACGGCCTTATACCAAGACCGAGTAGAACCATGAAAATGGTGAAACCCAGATGAGCAGGATGCAAAAAGTCAATATTTACAAGAAATTCTAGAAAATCTTTTGAAAAAACGTATAGACTAGCTCCAAATGTTACAGTTTGCCCTCCAAAACTGTATTCGAGGTTCACAAGTTGAGAGACTGATATTATCTCAAAGCTGCCCTGTATTAGGAAAAAGAGACAAATGAGTAGCAAAGCAGGAGGAATAAAAAAAGGCCCTATGAAGAGGAACGCATTAGAAATCCATTCAAAAACTCCTTCTCTCTCTTTTTTAGGCTTTACTTTCCCATAATGGATAGTTATATGGAAATTTGAGACGCCGCTTTTTGTGACTGTATATCCCAATGCATGGCAGATTGTTTGGAATAGTATCCCTAAAAAATTGGTGAAACGACATAGAGGTTTATGTTTCGGACGGACTTGTTCAAGTAGATATTTTTCGCTTTCTATGAATAGTAGCTGTATAAACCAGAATAATAGGACGCATAGTATAGGGGCTAATGGAGCAAAAACCATTACATCTATTGATAAATCTCCCATTTTTCTCCTCAGTTTTTTGAATGGAATACAGCTGTATTTATTTAAACCTGATTACATTTCTCTATCTAAAAGAGGTTGGCATAAAAAAAAGTTTTTTTAGATTACCTCTATCTCTACTGGGGTTCCATTGTAATCATAACTCTGCCAGCTTTGTTTGTTGAAGGGATAGGCTGCTATTATATGGATTTTGCCGTGTTTTCTAAAAAATTCTACATCTGCCCTAGATGGATGATTTGAGCTGGAGGGATGGCTGTGTACCGTTCCCACTAAGCTGAAATCAATGGGTTTCATATGCATTTTGAAAATTGCATGACTGCTTCCTGATAATGTACCGGGCAGCATAACAAGCTCTGTTATAATGTTCTTATTTTTTTCATCAACACGTAACATTGCACCAAATTCGTTTGGATAGGAATCTTTGGAATTCTCCAAAATTAGATTCAAACACCTTCGAGTAATCTTCCAAGGTTTCCTAGTGGAGTTTTTTCTTTTTCTGTTTCGTTTTTTCTTAAAAAACCACATTTTTTCTTTATCTAACAAGTTTAAGACGAACCATTTGATAAAAAGATTCACCAAATCGAACGAAACGAGCTTTTTTTTCCGAGCCAGTTATTATGATTTCACTGTCTGGAGTGACTTGTTGTGGTGATTCACCATCTATGACTAACCTGGGTTCTTTGCTTTTAGCGAGTACTTTAATCCTAACTTTTTTGTCTAGTGGAACCACCCATGGTCTCGCAGAGAGTTTAAAAGGAGCTAATGGCGCAACTATCATTGCGTTGACTGAAGGGTCCATTATAGGACCTCCTACACTGAGAGAGTAGCTTGTAGATCCTGTAGGCGTAGAAACTATCACACCGTCCGCACCTAATGTTTCAAGTAGTTCATCTTCCACGAAAACTTGTAGATACATTATTTTGGCGATACGTGCGGTTTGAACTGTTGCTTCGTTTGCTGCGTCTGGCAGCCTCTCTCCGTCTAGAGTTATTTTTAGTTTAGCTCGTTCTTCGACATTATAATCTCCATCTATCACTTTTTGTAGACCACTTTGGGCGTATTTTGATTCTGATTCACATAGAAACCCCATTCCGCCAGAGTTTATAGCGAAGATAGGTTTCTCGATTTCGGTTAAAGCCCTAAGTATTGTTCCATCTCCCCCGATGGTTACTATTATCTCTGATTTTTTGTTTATTTCCTCTAGAGAATATTCTTTTATATTTTGTTTTTCATCAAATTTTTTCTCTAGAAATACTTCACCGTTTTTGTTGAGAAATTCATATGTGTCCTGCGCTAGGGTTTTAGCTTTTTCGTTATGTAGATTATATATTAAACCCCATTTCATATCGTTTTATTACTCCCTACTTTTCTTTTTTTTGTTTTCTTTTGAAACTTTTAATAAGGGTTTTAATTTCATGAGTAAGGTTGGGTGTTTGGTGACAAGTGCTTTTATTAGGCTGAATGTGCTGAGTTCTTCAAATTTGTAGTCTTTAAGTGAGTCAGCTAACATGTTAAACGTTTTATCATCCATATCTAACATTACTTCTTTTACCATGTTGTTTCTTTTAAGTTTTTGTCCTATCTGTTGTTTCCATTGTTTTTCATATTTCATCAGAAAGTCTTCTGAGAAATCTTGTTTTTCTACTGCCTCACCGATGACTTCACCAGCTATTTTACCTGCCTGAAGACTATGAGTTAATCCTCCTCCCGTTATAGGGTCTACCTGTCTGGCTGCATCGCCTACTAACATTAAATTGTCTTTAACGGTTTTCTTAGGTGTCGTTACGGGTACAGCTCCAGCGAGAAAACGGATAGGTTGGCCTTTTTTAAGCCTTTTATCTTTTTTGATAAACTCATCAAGAAGTTTTTTTGCTTCACCAGGGTTACTTAGACTCGCTAAGATCCCGATACCTACATTTGCGGTGTTATTTCCTTTGGGGAAAACCCATATATAGCCACCTGGAGCTATTTTTTTTCCAAGGTAGAAATCACAGTATGCATCTTTTACGTCTACATTGGTTAGAGTATACTGGCAACAGGTTTCCAACTCATCAGGTTTAAGTGTTGTATTTATTCCACCCCATTTTCCAACTTTTGATTCTACACCGTCTGCACCTACTACTAAGTCGGCTTCTATCTCAACTTTTTCGCTAAATCTTTTTGCTTCAACACCTTTTAACTCTCCGTTTTCTTTGATTAATCCTGTTGCTTGGGTGTTCATCATTATTTCGACGTCTGCTTCTGCAGCTCTATGAGCAAGTTCTTGATCAAATAAATCTCTGTATACTACATATCCGGTTTCGTTACCCGCTATATCTGCTGAAAGTTCAACCATCGTGCCATCAGGGCTATAAATCCTAGCGCCATCCATTCGCCCTGCTATCCAACGATCTCCTCTTAACATATCCCAGTCGTCTATCTTCCGGCTGATTCCTTCTCCGCATAGAACGGGTACACCAACTGTCTGTCTTCTATCTATTATCAGTACGTTTGCATCGTTTTCAGCTGCGAAACGTCCTGTTACACTGCCTGCGGGTCCACTTCCAACCACTATTGCATCATATTTCTGCATCTACTGTTTCCCCCTTTGTTTCTTTTATTGCTCCAATTGGGCATGTTTTTATACAGATTTTACAGCCAACACATTTTCTGGAATCCACAAATGCTTTTCTTCCCTCCATGGAGATTGCATCTTGAGGACAAACACTTATGCATCCGCCGCAGGCTAAACACTGTTTTTCGTCTACTTTTGCTTTAGGCTTTCCCATATGATTCACCTCTGGCTATACCTGATGCTATTAGATGAGCTACACGGATAGGTTCAGGTATAACTCCTCGTATCGTTGAAATCTTTATTATTTCTTTTGCTTCCTCCAAAGATATCCCTGAAGTTTTAATGTATATAGGGTTATGTTTTGTTTCAACTTTGTAGAGAGAGCCTCTGTCTAGAAGCTTCCAGCGTTTTTTCCAGTCTTTAAAATTTTTCTTTAACGCAGTTTTCATTTTTTCAAAATCAGGTTTATCTCGTGTTACGGTTATGACGGGTAAATCGATGGTTTCATATATCTCATGGATGTCTACCGCGTTAAACCCGCCTAGAGCTATTCCATCTAGAAGCAATGCTTTCAATTGTTCACGATGCCGGGTATTTACCACCATTTCTTTAACCACCGCGGTTGCATCCTCACCATCAATCATCACTTGGCTTTTTAGCACACATTCAAGATATTCTCCCCCTCTCATAATTGCCCCTACAACATTGCTGTATTTATCGGAGAATGTAAAAGGTGAATCATCTATCCCGAGAAGCCGTATCTGTTTCTTCATACGTTATTAAAAAATATTGATATGATCCCTCTAATATTTTTCTCCGCTACTATGGTTTTTTATAGTAGAGTTAGATCGCCGGTTACTTTATCTATCAAGTTACTGGGGGCAGGTCCTATACCAAGAACCGTTTTTGTGCCTTTTTGGATCTCGGTATGTCCAGCATCTTTGACAAGAGAAGTAGCTATTTCTAACTCCTCTGCGTTTTCTTTCAAAAAATAAAAATCTTCTACACAATCGGTTTTTAAAACAGCTTTTTTTGCCCCGGTTTTCTCCCATTTTTTAAACCAGTCTTTTTTTCTTTTTTTTGTTTCAAAGGCACAGTTTACAGCGGCATGGGCTACCTGAACAGCTAACTTACCAGGCGTTAGATCTAAATCTTTACGTGTGATAATCGCCATTTTGTATTCAAAATTCATTTAATCCTCGCTTTCAGGATGGTCTATTTCATAATGAGCTTTTTCTCTCCATTTCTCCCCAAGTTTAACAGCTTGGTCTCGATCAACTAATCCTTTCACCAACAAGGTTTTATCTTGTTTCTCAAGATGTTTCAAAGGCACACCCATATATTCATCATCTGATTTAATTATCAGCAAGTCATCATCAACTGCTATGCTTTCACCGATTTTTTTTCCTGCTCCATCTAAGACAAAACGACATAACATCTCTTCATGATCTTTTTCTTCTTTGTCATCTCTCTTCTTTTTATCTCCGAAAATCTTGGAAAAAAAGAATATATCTCCTTTCTTTTTTAACTTCCTTGTCATAAACATTCCGCCTTCTCGTAAAAAGCCTGTTTGTTCAATCTTTTTGTTGTTAGACGCTGTGAATCAACGATTCTGTTATAAATCTTTTTGACATTACAACAAAAAAACTATGAACAATAAAAAAGAAGAATACGACGTAGCGATAATAGGCGGAGGTCCTGTTGGAGGGACCACTGCGGCGGTTTTAGCAGATAAAAAACATTCTGTAGCAGTTTTTGAAAAAAAACCATCTGTAGGGGAGCCATTACAATGTGCAGGTTTGATAACACCAAGGGTTTTCGACTATACTGTTGCTTCAAAATCAAAAACTGTTCAAAATACGATAAAAGGTGCGAACATACACCCTCCATCAGATCACGTACTTTCAGTTGGTGGAGATAAAAAACATGCGTTGGTTATAAATCGTATAAAGTTTGACAAAGAAATCATTAAAGTTGCTAAAAAACAAAACGCAAAGTTTTTTACAGAAAACAAAGCCATAAAATTCAAGAGAAAAAACAAAAAAATCTTTTTTGAGACTCCTAAGAAGAAACAAGTAGAATGCAAACTTCTCATAGGTGCCGATGGGGCAAACTCTGTGGTTAGAAAAAAATTTGATTTTCCCCAACCCAGGGAGAAACTAATAGGGATTGGAGCAGAGATAGAGAATACCTGTTTAAACCCAGATTTTGTAGAAATATTTGTTGGAAACAACATCGCCCCTGGTTTTTTTGCATGGGTTATCCCTATCAATAAAGATGGATCGAAAGCACGAGTAGGACTATGCACAACTGCTAGTTCATCTCTGTCGTCTAAAAAATGTTTTCAAAAATTTTTGGAAAGTAAAAAAACTAGTAAATTTTTTGATAAACCTGTTTTAAACAAAAAGATAGCGGGGGTAATACCTCTTGGATATCTGCCTGAGACATATAAAGATCAAATTTTGCTGATAGGTGATGCAGCGGCACAAGTAAAACCCACCTCCGGAGGCGGCATCTATCCTGGTTTAGTAGCAGCAAAGCATGCTATAGATGTTATATCAAGTTCTTTTGAAAAACAAGATCTTTCTAGTTATTCTCTAAAAGAGTATCATAAAAGATGGACTGCTGATGTAGGCAAAGAAATCAAAAAAAGTCTGCATTTTAGGAAAATATTTTGTAAACTCACCGACCGGCAGATGGATAAATACATAAAAAAACTGCAGGATCCAAAAGTTATAGATGTTATAAACGAATATGGAGATATTGATTATCCTTCTAATCTTGTTAGACCTTTATTAACTAAGAAACCCTCTTTACTAAAGCTTCTTCCAGCGTATTTTAAGAAATAAAAAAAGTTTTTTTATTTTTTTGAACCTGGTGGAGGCGGCATATAAAAATCTTCGTCTTCATATACTCCTTCTTCTTTTGGTTCCTCCTGCCTAGGTTTTCTCTTTGAAGCCTTTGTCCTTCCGCCTCGTCTTTTACGTCTTAAGAACATAATAACAAGTATTAAGATAACTGCTACTACAAAGCTGACTATACAAGGCGTGAATACACCTAATACAAATAAACCTGAAGGTTTTAATTTACAGGAAACTGTGTCAGAGAGGTTACTTTCTGTTTTGTTAAAACTCATAGTGACATATTTTCTTCCATCCTTTGTTGTATCTATGTTTAGATTTTTATCTAATTCGTTAGAAGTGTCGAGAGATAATCCTTTTGGGAAGATGATTTTGTATGTAACATTGTGTCCTTCTAATCCTTTTAGCTCATAGTTTTGTTTCTTTATATCGAAGTTTGGTGGAATAAAATCAAGATCAAATGGTAAAGGTTTGGTAAAATCCGCATTGGTATTTACTTTAACGGATGGAGCGTTCTCCATTTCTTGGATGTTGATTTCCTTGTTAAATATCGATTTTTTGAAAGATTTCTCTTCAACCTTAGTGTTCTTACCGATTTCTGATCCTATCCATATGTTTTTCACTCTGTTTTTGAAAATAGTTTTTTCATTTTTCAGAAAATCATCTATATCGCTTTCGTTGAAAACATTCTCTTGTACACATAATCTAAATGCGTCTGCGCATAGATAATCAAGTTTTATATCTGATGGAAGAGTAAATCCAGATGTGTTTCTATCTAAAACATAGTACTGGTTTATCTCTTCAACATTTACGTTGAACTCCAGTTGGGTTTTACCTGTTACAAAACTTAATAGATTTAAACTCGGTTCTTTTATATCTATAGTTATAAAGATCTCTTTGTTTTCTTTATTGTAATGTTTTGCATCTTTTGAATCGAAGCTACCTGAAAAGGTTTCGTTTCTCTTCAAAACATATGGGTTTTTGTCTTGGAGCGTTATATTCCCAGGCATCATCATTATTATTTCATAGTTGTAACCTGTTTCCCATAGATTCTCACCGAAATTGATGTCTTCTTTTGTGAAATTTGTTGGTATTCCACCAGAGTTTATGAGTCCATAGAATGCTTTATCTGTTATCCCTAACATTCTCAGATCAACTTTTTCATCAGTATATTCTGCTTTTATAGCTGATTTGTTATCCATGTTGTTGATATCATAAGGATTTTTACATTCTGTAGTTGTAGCGTTATTCCATTTGAATGACAAACTTAAGATTTGGTCAAACTCACTGCTTTCAATAGCTTCCTTTATTTCTTCCATAATAGGTCCAACAGTTTTTGTTTTAAAATCACTCCAGTTGAGTAAACCAAGTTCGTTAAAGAAACGCACTCCGTCGGCAGGTATAAAATCGAGTTTTATACTTTTAGGTAAAAAATCATAATTTTTTATATCTACATTTCTAAATAACAATGAAATGTTGAGGGAGGTATCTGTCATATCTTTTGAGTCCAGATAATATTTAACAAATATGTCTTCTGATGATAATGTTGGCGTTGTAGCATCTTCAAGTTTTAAAGATAAATTCTGCTTAACTACTTTTGTTTTCTCTCCATCCTGATTAGTTATTATAGGATGAAATTCGGATGCATCGGTGTATTCGCCATGGTGTTTCAGGGGGTGGTAGCTATTCAAAATGATATTATATGTGTTTGTCCATCCTGGTTCTGCCTGAAGATCAAGCGTATAGTCGACTTTCCCCCCCATATCTAAGACAGATTTTATGAGATTATTAGACTCAACATTTTTCCGTATCCCAAAAAATTCTGAGTTAAGTTTGACTTCGAAGTTATCTGAAAAAACGTTGTTTCCCTCATGTGTAACTTCAGACTCAGCTGTTATATCGTCATATGCATCCTCAGTTGTTTCATAAAAAACCAATCCTATCTGTTTTTTAAGTTTAGTTCTTATATTTTCTTTAATCATACCTATAGTTTCTGGCCCTACATTCTTTATCTCACTGCCCAGATATGTTTGGGTACCTCCCATTACAGTTATTTTATCAACGTTTATTGTTACTTCTATATCTAAAAGAGTAGGTTCTTTAAAATTGATAGTAAAAACGGCATTTATTTGATCGCCTGGATTGTCAGAGGCTGACGACAAACTTGCAAAGTTTAATGACGATAAAACTAATATGAAAAGTATAAAAATCAAAACTCTTCTAAAATCTCTCATTGTTTACAACATCCCAAATATTCCCTATTCTTATTTATATCAGATTAACAACATCAGATAGATATAAAAATTTTTCTTATCAAATTCAATCTTTTTTCAAACCAAAACTGGTAAAAAACATTTTTATTATTACCCGTCTTTAGGTAGATATATGAAAATAATTGGTGGATCTGCATCAAAAAACATAGCTGAAGGATTATCCAAAAAATTAAACACGTCTTTAATAGAGACGGATCATAAATTTTTTCCAGATGGAGAACAGTATGTCCGCATCCTTGAAGACATTAAAGATGAACATATTGCAATAGTTCAGACTACATACCCAGATGAGAAAATCGTTGAGTTTTTTCTACTACAAGATGCAGTTAAAAGAGCGGGAGCCAAAAAAACAACTGTTGTAATACCTTATTATGGCTACGCTCGGCAAGATCAAAAATTTGAATCGGGAGAACCTATAAGCGCTGAAGCATTAGCCAAACTGATAAGCTTAAATGCGGATACTGTTGTCACTGTTGATCCTCATAAAGAATACATCCTCGATTTTTTTGACTGCTCAGCTTATAGCTGCACGGCGATACCAGCGATAGCTGAATATCTGAAAGACAAAAATATAGATCTTGTTTTGGCGCCAGATAAAGGAGCGATTAAAAGAGCCAAAAAAACATCAGAAATCATTGATTGCGAATATGATTATATGGAAAAAACACGTATCGATGGTTCAACAGTTGAAATAAAACCAAAAAACTTGGATGCGAAAAATCAGAATGTGGCTATAATCGATGACATAATTTCGACAGGTGGAACAATGTCTAAATCAATAAATCAGCTGAAAAAACATAACGCAAAAAAAGTCTATGCTGCTTGTACACATGGACTTTTTGCAGATAACGCAGTCGAAAAACTTGAGTCAATGGGATGCGACGAAGTAATCTGTACAGATAGCATCGAAAATGAGTTCAACAAGGTAGACTTATCATCATGTTTATCTAGAAAGATGGAAGGGATTATAAAAAAATAATTTTTCCTTTTAATATTTCATTTTTAAGACAAGGTATTTATAAGGCTATAGTTTTTACGGGTTTTTGTCTAAAATATTTTACATTTATCTGAATGGTGGAAAGTTATGCGAAAACGTGCACAAAGAAAAAGCAAATCTGCATCTGATAAACCTAAACATGTTACAAGAAAAACCTCTGCGGAGACTAGTAAAAGAAAGAGTCTGTTCAATATAGGTAAAAACTGGTGGGTGACTGTAGCGTTAATCGGCGTATTTTTACTTGTTTTACTTCACAATTCTTATTTTAATATGCAGAGTGGTGTTTATGTGAATGAAGATGGTGAAGGATTATCTAAATATTATCTGTCTGGTACTGACCCATATTACAATATGAGGCTTGTTGAAAAAACACATGAAACAGGGACATATCCATTTTATAATGAAAATGATCCACTTTTGAACTACCCTCTTGCCCGGTCCGGTGGCCGTGCTCCCTTGCTCAACATGATGGCTTTGGGGTTCAGTAATTTCCTTACGCCTTTTATGGGTGAGATAGATGCGATAGGGTATTCTATGCAGTTTATACCCTGTTTATTTGGGGCACTATTAGTATTCCCAATTTATTTTATTGGTAAAGAGATTTTCAACAAGAAAATAGGTTTATTATCTGCGTTGTGGATCCCTTTGATGGTGGCTATTATAGGCGGTAGCCACGGCTCGATTTATTCTTTGTTTGACCATGATTCATTGAATATTCTATTGTTTTTTACCACCTTTATGTTTCTAATAAAAAGCATCAAAGAAAAAGATGACCTTCGTTCGCTTTTGTATGGCTTACTTGGCGGTCTTTCTATAGCTGGTTTAAGTATGGTATGGGTTGAACATGAGTATATTTATACCGTCATCGGTTTGTACGCCGTCGTTCAGATTTTTGTAGATTTATTAAGAGGAGAAAAAAATCTACGTACTTTTTCTTCACCTTTGATTATGATGGTTACAGGTTATTTGGTTTCAATGCCTGTTTTGTTTACAAAACATAATGGCGTGCCGATAAATATTCCTCTCTTTCTGTGTTTGGGTGTAGCTTTATTTGGCGTAATCTCTTACTTTTTGAATCGTAAAAATATTCCTTGGACTCTATCTTTACCGGTGGTTATTGGACTCGGTGGGATAGGTTTTTCAATTCTGTATTATGCTAGAGAGTTATCTCAGTTTTTTGCTCCTTTTTCGAGGTTGACCAAGTTTACGGATATTATACGTGGAACCGGCGGGATTTATGGTAAAAAAGTTTCTCTGACTATTGGTGAAGCTCAGTCCTTTGGAATAAGTCAAACTGTTATGAATTTTGGTGCTGCTCTCTTTTGGATTGGGTTGGCTGGTTTTTTCTTTCTGCTTTATAAATACTACAAAGACACCAGTAAAAAGCCTTATTTGTTTTTATGTGTCCTTTTTGTTGTAAATGTTTGGCTTATCTCTATCGCTGGTCGTTTTATTACAGATATGGCTCCTGTGATAGCTATTTTCGCTGGTTTTATGATTTATAAAATAGTCAGCTGGCTTAATTACCCTAAGATGATACGTAACATAAAGAGCGCTGGAGGAGGCCTTCATGGTTTCCGTAGAGGTGTTAAACCTCTCCACCTGGTCGGCGTTCTGTTTGTTGCCATGGTTGTGATATTAAATGCCATACCTGCTTTCACTTCAGCTGTACCTTTTGAAGAAAAAAAGGATTATTGGGGTGAAAAGGTATCTCATCCATTTGGTTTAGGCTATGATCAAGAAGCCTATTGGACTGCGACTTTTCAATGGCTTAGTGAGCAGGATCAAGATATTAATAATTCTGTTGATCGACCTGCCTTTATATCTTGGTGGGATTATGGATTTTATGAGGTAGCTACAGGAAATCATCCTACTGTTGCTGATAACTTCCAGGATGGTATACCTCCTGCATCTAACTTTCATACGGCTACTAGTGAAAAAGAAGCAGTATCTGTATGGATTGTAAGATTGCTGGAAGGGGATGCTAACGACAATGAAGGTGTTCTTTCACAGAGCACCAAAAAAGTTTTAGAAGAATATTTAGGTGGGAATAAAGCTAATAAAATTACGAAATGGGTTAAAACTCCAACTTCTGCACCATCGTATGGTGAAATTATAGACAAAAAATATCATGAATATCTTAGAGAAGATGTTGATAAAAGGTTTTTAAAAGTCGGTGCGCAATGGCCAGAGATGGCTTTGTATCATGATGTAGTCTCTATGTTGACTAATAAAACACATGGGCTTTCTGATGAAGAGATAAACAGTTTGTACCATGATTTGCAAGAGTCTACTGGTTACAGTATACGATATTATGGTGTTGAACAACGTGATCAGCAGATTTTCAACATTTTTGCTTTTCTATCAGATAAAAGCCTGGTGATGGCGGGTGCACCACAGGATGACTTCGTTAAAACACAGCTTAAACTACAGAGAATTTTTCCTAACAATCCTGAGAAGGAGTCTGAGGATTTAGGTTGGAGAGATGCAGAATATTATTACAATCTTTCTGAAGAAGAAAAAACATATATCCGGCCTGTTGATCAAAGACAGCAACATCGGTCTCTTTACTATGACACCATGTTTTATAGAACATTTTTAGGGCCTTCTCCTATGCGGGATCAAAAATATCCTTTAGGTCAACTGCCGTGTTCGGGTATGAAACATTTTTATGCAGAATACCTCCATACAGGGGCTCGTTTTGAAAAGCATCTTAAACCAGTAGTTATAGCCAAATATTATGAAGGCGCAACAGTTAATGGCTCACTAGTTTATGGTAATGGATCAGCTGATCGATCCCTGTTGATAATGGTACAGAATAATCTGACTCGGCCAGATGGTAAAACTTTATATATAAATCATGGTAGCGAAGAAATATCTGATGGAAACTTTAGCGTTCTCACAGGTGGTGGAGATATTACAATTCGTGTAATTAGATATCCTGAACAACTTTCACAGTTTTCATCTTATCTGGATGAAGCTTATGTTGGTTCAAATCTTTATCATCAAGGCCTTAAGAAAAATTTATCCTTTGAATTTTTCGATGTTTTTATTCTGAAAAATATAACCCTCTCCGTTTCTGATGACAAAGCCATGAGACGACAGGATAAAGGAATAATCAATTTAGGCAACCTTTCTATTCCTCCTGCAGAGTTGAAAGGATTTGTATACAACTCAACCAAAAATAAACCGTTGAAGAATGTCACCATCTCATTGAGGGAGATTACTGCCTTTCCCACACGTCAACAACAAAACGCTCAATATGGCGAAACCAAAAACACCAACTCTGATGTAAATGGCACATATAACTTTACAGATCTTTTCCCTGGTAAATATGAGTTCCTTGCAAAACACAATGGTTACTACATCAATGCTACGTCCCTATCTCTACACTCTGGTTTAAAAAATTATAACTTTTCGATACCTAAAAAATCAACCATAGAAGGAAGAGTATATTATGATGATAACCAAAATGGATTGTATGACGAGGGTGAAGAAATATCAGATGCTGACGTAACTTTGAATCACAATTACAAGTTGACCTATAATATGGGGGGACAAACTGGATATATGCCTAAAAGCGATGTTGTCGCCAATACCACAACGGATGAAAACGGGATGTATAATTTTACTTCGATATATCCCGGTAAAATAGGTGGTAACAATCTCAATAATTACTCGATAAATGCAATAGCTGAAGATGGCAGATTCAAAGCAGAGAAAACCGCAGTTTATCCCGCAGAAAATGAAACCAAATCTACTAATCTATCCATGTCTAATAATCTAACAGGTTATATAGAATATGACAACAAAACAATAGAAACTAAAAACATAAATATCAAATTTATGCCAGATGGATCCGTTGGGAGCAACACTGCAGAGAAAACCACTGCAACGACAGATGAAAACGGTTATTACAAAACTGCTTTGAAACCAGGTATATACAATGTAACAGTTGATTACAAAGAAGAGAATACACCAGTGTATAGTTTCACAGATAATCTAATAGTTAACCAATCTCTCAGCACTATGTATACTCTTGATATGGAGAAACATTCAGTTACCGTTGATGGTTATACTAAAAACAAGAATAATAACAAAGCTGTTGGGGATGTTGAAGTAGATTTCAAAGTAGACTATTCGGTTGAGAATAACGCTGCTATAGGTAGAACTGTTTCTTCGGATGAAGACGGCTACTATTCAGTAGAACTCTCTCCGGGTTGGTATAATATTTCAGTCGACCAGACTATAGTTGAAAACGATGTAAATGTTACATATACATACAAAGAGAATAATGTTCATATAGCTGAGTCGACCAGCATTGATATAATGCTGGCGAGGGATACGGAATAAAACTTGGTTTCTACCAAATAATTATTAACTCTTTATTTAATACTTTTTTTTGATGCTTAGTTTAGAAGAAGGAAAAAAAGCGGTAGAGTTTGCAAGAAACATTATAGAAGAAAAAGTGAAAGCCGATTACGTCTCTGGGTGCAAACTCAGTGGCGTTTTTGATGAAAAACATGGTGCTTTTGTAACTCTTCATACCTATCCTAAAGGTGATTTAAGAGGATGCATCGGTGTTCCTATGCCTGTTATGGGCTTGAAGGATGCTATTGCTGAAGGAGCCTCTTCCGCTACAAATGATCCTCGTTTTCCGCCGCTTACTGAAAACGAGTTAGATAAGATAGCGGTAGAAGTCACTGTTTTATCTCAACCAGAAAAAATAAAGGTAGATGATCCTAAAGAATATCCTAACAAAATCAAAGTTGGTAGAGACGGTTTGATCGTCGAAAAAAGTTATCAGAAGGGGTTGTTATTGCCGCAGGTTCCTGTTGAACAAAATTGGGATGAAGAAGAATTTTTAAACCATACATGTATGAAAGCAGGTTTAACCCCTGATTCATGGTATGATAGCGATACAAAGATTTCTAAGTTTTCTGGTCAGATTTTCACTGAAGTTGAACCATATGGTGAGGTAGAGGAGAAAAAAATCTGATGGATTTCACCGTTGAAGGAAAAATTTTTGTTGATGGCACATTTCAAAAAGCATGTGTAGCCGTTGAAAACGGTAGGATAACTGCTGTTAAAAAAAATCTTCATTCTGATCAACATTACGATTTTGGTAAAAAACTTATATTGCCTGCTGGTGTAGACCTACATGTTCACTTCCGGGATCCAGGATATACATATAAAGAAGATTTTTCAACTGGTTCCCTTGCGGCTCTTCATGGTGGCGTAAGCTGTGTTTTTGATATGCCTAACACAAACCCGCAGACTAACTCTGTTAGAGAGACTAAGAACAAAATGGATATGGCAGACAAAAAATCTTTTGTTGATTTTGGTGTTCATGCAGGCATAACCCATAACAACTTTGGTGATTTAGAAGAAATATCTAAATTTTGTAACGGTTTTAAAGTTTATCTTGGTAGTTCAACTAATAGCTTGTTATTAGATGAGGATAATTTAGAAGATTTATTTGAAAACTTACAAGAAATTGATGTTCCTGTACTTTTTCATGCTGAAAGCGAACAGTGTCTTAAGGAAAACAGGCTTGATGAAGAAAAAAATCTTTATGACCATCTTAGGTCTAGGCCATCGGGTTGTGAAACAAATAGTTTAAAAAAAGTTTTTTCGGCAGCTCAACATTTTAAAAAACATATACATATCTGTCATGTTTCTTCCTATGATGCTCTCAAACTGATTGATCACTTCCGTAGGAACCATGGTTTTGTTTCTGCTGGCGTCACTCCTCATCATTGTCTTCTATGTGTTGATGAAAAATACACTCCTCAAAGTTTTTTTAAAACCAACCCTCCTGTCCGTGAAAGCTTTGATATGAAACAGCTATTTAAAGCAGTAAAACAAGGAAGTGTGGAGTTGTTGGAATCTGATCATGCCCCACATACATTGAACGAGAAACAACAAAGTTTTGATGACGCCCCATCTGGCTTACCTGGTGTTGAGACATTGTATCCTATTTTTCTTTATCTCGCTAAAAAAGAAAGTATTTCGTGGAAGCAACTATTTAATTTGTTTTGTGAGAAACCAGCGGAGATTATGGATGTATCTAAAGGGTGCATCAAAGAGGGTTTTGATGCTGATTTCATAGTAGTTGATCTTAACAAAGAAAAAAAGGTTGAAGCCAAAAATCTCCATTCTAAGTGTGATTGGACTCCTTTTGAGGAATGGAAAGGTATTTTTCCGTCTGATGTTTTTATTAGAGGCAAAAGAGTGATAGAGGAAGGAGATGTAGTAGTTGATGCTGGTTTTGGTAGAGCTGTTAAAAATGTATAGTTTTTTTCAATAAGTTTTTAACAAAGAGAGATACTACGTTTTTTTATTAGATAAAAGGGTGATTTTGAGTCTTTGACAGAGGAAAAACAAAACTTGATGGATTCGTTAGTCGTTTTCCTTAAAGGCATCTTTATGGGTAGCGCCGACATCATACCTGGTGTTTCTGGTGGAACTATAGCTTTGATCACTGGTATCTATGAGCGTTTAATTGATGCTATACGTTCTATTGATTTGAAGTTTATTCCCTATTTTTTTAAAGGTTTTGTCGACCGGAAATATTTCCATAAATCTAAGGAGAATTTTTTGGGTATTGATTTTGTTTTTCTGGTTTCTTTGGCTTTGGGTGTACTTGTTGCTTTTATTTCGTTGGCTAATGTGATAGATTTTTTGACCGATGTTTATCCATCTTATACATATGCTTTTTTTCTTGGTTTAATTGTTTCATCTGCCTTTGTTGTTTATTTTAGTCTTGAGAAAAATGTTGGATGGACTCCATTGTTATGGGCTGTTCCAGGTTTTCTATTAGCTTTCTATATCGTTGGTTTAGACGCAGTTAATGCCTCTCATTCTATTTTGATTGTTTTTGTTTCAGGAGCAGCTTCTTTTTGCGCGATGATATTGCCTGGTGTCTCTGGTGCATTTATTTTGCTTTTACTTGGCCAGTATACATTTATGTTGAACGTTTTGAAGAAAATATCTGGGTTAGATTTTTCAGCTCTACCTCACGCATCGGCCTATGTTTTAGGAGGAGTTTTCGGTCTTTTAGTTTTCTCTCGTGGTTTATCTTTTCTACTCAAAAAATATCATGCTGCGACTCTTTCTTTTATTATAGGTTTGATGATTGGTTCATTGCGTAAACCTGGAGGCTATATTGTTTCTAATCCGTCTAATATTTTTATAACCTTTTTTTCTATAGCTGTTGGAGTTGTGTTAGTTGCAGCTTTATCTCATTATAGCACTCGTTTTGATGTAGCTGATTTATCATAATTCTTTTAATATCGGTCTGTCTTTACTATATTTTGATTAATAAAATATGGATAATGAATCAATAAAGATTTTAGCTCAGAACATTGTAGATAAGGTTCATCAGACTATCAAGGAGAGACATTCTGATAATTTCCATAGTTTCAAAAACAATGTTGGGATAGGTGCTGATGGAACCCCTACTAAAATGGTTGATAAACTTGCGGAGGATGCCGCTATAGATGTCATTGATAAATCAGATACAGATGTTAATCTGCTTAGCGAGGAAGCCGGGTTTCTGGATAACCGGGCGGAGTACACTTTTGTTTTAGATCCTATAGATGGTACACGTAATGCTGCCCGTGGTATACCTTTCTATTCAGTGTCTCTAGGTGTGGGTAAAGAAACTCTTTCTGATGTCGAGTATGGAATAATCAAAAACATTCCAACAGGAGATATATTTATCGCTGAGAGAGGATATGGTGCTTTTCTTAACAATAAAAACATTGGAGTCCCCGAGGTTCCAGAGAAAACCATTTTGTCTTCTCTATCTTTAGGTGTTAATCATGATGAGAAAACCATACGTCTCGCTGAGAAAAACAAAGTCCGTTCTCTTGGTTCTGCTTCTCTTGAGATGTGTATGGTGGCTACCGGTGCCTTAGATTTCTATATGGTTGGTCATGATTATCTACGTGTTACTGATATTGCTGCTTCTACTCTTATTGTACGTGAAGCTGGTGGAGTAGTTACTGATTCATTAGGTAAAAAACTTGATATAAATCTAAGTTTAGATGAAAGAACAAGCATAGTTGCAGCAGGCAACATGGAATTAGTTAGTGAAATCATTTCATAAATATGGGAATCTAAAGATTTATTATAGAGATGTTTTATTTTGGGGTTAATATGAGTTTAACAGAGAACATCATTAACGAGGTAAAAAATAAGAAACTTCATTTCGCGTTACTCGATCCTGAGGATCAAACACCACGTAGAGCAGGGTTGTTAGCTAAAACAGCGGAAGATGCAGGTAGTAGTGCAATCATGGTAGGCGGCTCCACTCTTTCTTCCTGTGAGCAAGTCGATGAAACTGTTAGATCAATAAAAAGAAGTACTAATATCCCCGTTGTAATCTTTCCATCAGCTGCTAAATTCCTAAGTAGATATGCCGATGGGATTTTTTTTATGAGTCTTCTCAACTCACGGAATCTTGATTATGTGATCCGTGAACATGTTAAAGCTGCTCCTTTTATAAAAAAATCAGGTTTGGAGCCGTTGAGTATGGGTTATCTTATTGTGGAACCTGGTATGGTTGCTGGTGAAATCGGTGAAGTAGATTTGGTTAAACGCGATGATGTTGGTACCGCTGTAGGTTATGCTCTTTCAGCTCAATATCTTGGTATGAATTTTTTCTATTTGGAAGCAGGGTCTGGGGCTTCTCAACCGGTTTCTGATGAAATGATTTCTGCGGTTAAAGAAAATACTGATATATCTCTGATAGTGGGGGGCGGAATCAGAGATGCTGAAACTGCTGAAAGTAAAACACGGGCGGGGGCAGATATAATAGTTACTGGTACTGCTCTAGAAGAAGACACTGAGTTAGACAAAACTCTAACCGGTATAATTGAAGCTATACAAAAATAAAAAAAGTGGTTTTGTGTTTAATATATCTAGATTATTAATTGTAGGGTTTTTAGAATGAAAGTTTTGGTTGCCTTAACAGGGGCTTCAGGGAGCATATACGGCATACGTCTTTTAGAAGAGTTGAACAATAGTTCAAATGTTGAAACCCATATGATTGCTTCTGAGAGTGCTAAAAAAATTTTGGAATATGAAACTAGATATACTTATAAAGATTTGAAAAAAATAGCTGATGATTTTTATGATAATGATGACTTGTTTTCCCCTGTTTCAAGCGGCACTTATAAGATTGATGCAATGGTGATAGTTCCTTGTAGCATGAAAACTTTATCTGCTGTCGCTAATGGATATAGCGACACACTTATCTCCCGTTCTGCCTCTTGTTGTTTGAAAGAAAACAACAAACTGGTTTTAGTGCCAAGAGAAACCCCTCTAGCTCTTCCTTATATTAAGAATATGTTGAAATCCTATGAGGCTGGAGCTATTGTCCTTCCCGCTATACCTGGTTTTTATCATAAACCTAAAAAAATTGATGATTTAGTTGACTTTGTCGTAGGGAAGATTTTTGATCAACTTGGTTTAAATCATGATCTTTTTGAACGTTGGAAATAAGTTTTTTTATTTTTAGAAATCCTTTAGTGTTTTCTGAAAATCATCTGGTATCACTACTTTTCTTTCTACTTCCTGCCATTCAAGACCATAGTCGTCTAGTAGGTGTTTAACCAGGTCTGGTATGTGTGGTGCACATAGAATTCCTCTTACCTCTGCTTCTTCGTTTTCTCCTTTTATATCGTCTACATACATTCTTAGTTGATGCACTGCGCTTATATTAGCTATACTTCTCTTCACTTCTATAATAACAGGGTTATGGTCTTGATCATAGCCAAATAGGTCTATCATTCCTGATTTGACTTGTTTTTCTCTATTTTTGATTCGTAGCCCTTCTTCAACACATTCTGGTTTTTCTATTATGTTGTTAACTACATCTGCCTCCATACCAGATACTATTTGTTCTGCTCTGTCAACAAGTTTGGTTACAGTTACAAACTTTATTTTTCTAAATGTTACCTTCATTTTTTCTGGAGGTTTTGTATGGTTACACCTCATAACTAAATTGTTTTCTTCAACTTTGAAATTTGTATTTGTTCCTGCTGGCTGCCAGTTTATAGGTTCACGCATTACCGGTTGATGCACCAATACGTTACCATCCTGTTTAATTATAACTAGGCGTTCACCCCAGTCTAAAAATGAACGTGCTCTCCCTCTGTAGTCCACCATGCAGTCGCCAGCGACAAGTAAAACTGTTTTATCGGGCATTGAAACATGGTTACAATTTATAAAGTCTAAAGCATTGGATACACTTGGGTTAACTGTAGTTTCCAGCAAATTATCCTACCTCCCCTATCTAAAAAAACTTCTTTTATTTTTAACTTTTTTTGAGTTTAACTTAAATCTCTATTTTTCTCTTGATCTATTACATAGTTTGTATGCTAAAGAAAAACTAAATTCGTTCTTTACTTTTTTTGCATAGGTTTACAAAATTTTCAAAAATTTTTTCGCCATATTCTGTATTTTCTACCTCTGGATGAAACTGCAGACCATACAACTCTTTTTCTTTATGGCACATAGCCTGAATTTTACAATCTTTACTCTCTGCAAGATGAATAAAACTTTCCGGAAGGACAGACACTTTGTCGTTATGCGACTCCCATACTATAGATTTAGATGGCACGTCTCTAAAAATAGGATTATTTTTTTCAACGAGTTTTAACTCTACTCTGCCAAATTCTGGTTTTTCTGCAGGTTTTGCTTCACCACCAAAAAAACGAGCCATAAATTGATGACCTGCACAGATACCCAACACCGGAAAATCAGCTTTTTCTAATATTTCACCACAGTTACCAAGCTTATTTTCTAAACCTATACGTGGGGCTCCACCGGATAAGACAACACCATCTACCTTCTCTCTTTCTAATTTATCAAAAGATATGGTGTTAGGTACAATCTGGGTGTCAACATCTAGATATTTTAACGTACGCCATTCGCGATGAGTCCACTGTCCGCCGTTATCAACTACATATACTTTAACCATTTTTTATTCCCATTCAATTGTTCCAGGTGGCTTGTTTGTTGTATCATATACTACCCGGTTTATTTTGTCCCCTAACCGGTTTGTTATCCTCGTTGAAATATTGTCCATAACTTCGTAAGGGATTTGGCTAAATGAACAAGTCATAGCGTCTACACTCTCAACAACTCGAACCACTATGACTTCACCATAAACTCTTTTGTCTCCATGTACTCCAACAGATTTTACAGGTAGAAGAACAGCGAAATACTGCCAAGGAAGCGACATAGCATCCTCATCCGCGGCTTTTTCAATTTCCTCTTCGACAATAGCGCAACTCTCACGAACAATCTCTACACGTTCAGGAGTTGCTTCACCCATAACTCTGATAGCTAAACCTGGGCCCGGGAAAGGTTGTCTATGTGATATATCTAAATCTATTTTGTCCGCTACTTTACGTACCTCGTCCTTATATAGGTCTCTCAGTGGTTCAACTATTTCAAGATTCATTCTATCAGGTAACCCGCCAACGTTATGATGGCTTTTTATGGTGTCTCTTAGCTCGTCGCCTGATTCTATCCAGTCAGGGGCGATAGTTCCCTGAACTAAATATTTTATATTTTCTTCTTCAGCTACTTCTTCAAAAATACGGATAAATTTTTCTCCAATAATTTTACGTTTCTCTTCAGGATCAACAACGTTTTTTAAGCTACTATAGAAATCATTTTTTGCATCTATGAAACGATAGTTAAGCCCCATTTTCTCCATAGATTTTTTAACTTCTTCACACTCATTTTTTCTCATAAAACCAGTGTCAACATGTACTGCTACAAGGTCGTCACCTATTGCTTTGTTTACTAGAGCTGCACAGACAGAACTGTCTACCCCTCCGGAGAAAGCAATTAGTGCTTTACCATCTACTTTTTCTCTTATCTTCTTAGCAGTTTTTTCTATAAATTTTTCTGCTCTAAACATAGATTATATCCTTAAAATTCTTTTATTGATTATCTTTTATAGTCTTATTTTTTCTTTTCTCACGATACTGTTTGATCTCCTCTTTCAATTCATCATTTTTGATTGATAATATCTGTATTGCAAGTAACGCTGCGTTGTCACCTCTGTCTAATCCTACTGCTGCTACGGGTATCCCAGGCGGCATTTGTATTATAGATAGTATTGAGTCGAAGTTTACTTTTCCACTAACTGGTACCCCTATAACTGGTTTAGCGGTATGAGCTGCAATGGAACCTGGTAAAGCTGCTGATAAACCGGCGATACCGATAAACACATCTGCATCTGATTCTTCAACTAGTTTCTGTAAATATTCTGGTGTACGATGAGCAGAAGCAATCTTAATATTATATTCGACATTGAACTGATCTAAAATCTTTTCTGCTTTTTCAGCGACCGGCGTATCTGATTTTGACCCCATGATTATTTGTATATCCATCTTTTCATCAACTCAATGAAGGGAATAACAACGGTTTATTTTAACTTTTTTCGTAGAGTTATATTTATCACCATGCATAGAGGACATACTTTATACAACTCTTTTTGATATGTCTTAAAAAAAAAGAAGAATTTTATTTCTGTAAGAATGTTTTGTATGCTAAATAGGTAGAATAAACATCTACCTTACTTGTTACTTCAAAAGGAGCATGCATACTCATAACTGACGGCCCTAAATCTATAACGTTCATACCAAGCCGCGACAGATATTTGGCTACTGTCCCTCCTCCGCCTTTGTCTACTTTTCCTAACTCCCCTGTCTGCCAGGGTATGTCGTTTTGGTTCAACATGTTCCTTATTTCTGCTACGTATTCTGCTTTTGCGTCGTTGGCAGCATATTTTCCGCCATGGCCTGTATATTTAGATATCACAACTCCTCTACCAAGAGAAGAAGCGTTTTTTAGTTCAAAAACCTGAGTATAGTTTGGAGTTACTGCAGCATTTACGTCTGCTGATACAACTTTTGAATTCAACATAACTTTATCTACATCTGCATCGGAGTCCAACTCTTTGATAATGGATCTTAGAAACGTGGTTACTTGTGCTGAGGAGTTTCCTTCGCTGCCTATTTCTTCTTTATCTACAAATAAACTCACAGCTGTATAATCTGGTTTGTTTATATCTAATATTGCTTTTAAAGCGCTGAAGACACAGACACGGTCATCTTGTCCATATCCCCCTACCATGGATCTATCAAAACCTATATCCCGGGAGGAATATGCGGGTATTGCTTCTAGTTCAGCTGAAATAAAATCTTCCTCAATTAAACCATAGTCTTTATGTAGTTTTTCTAAAACCGCTGCTTTAATTTTCTCCTTGATTTCTTCATTCTGTATAGGTTTACTTCCTACTATAATATCTAAAGATTCGCCTTTTATTGCTTTGTTCATCTTTTTTGTGTTTTGTACTTCATGTGAGAGATGAGGTAGCAAATCTGGAACTGAAAACCAGGGGTCATCTTTTTTATCACCCAGTCTAAAATCAATTTTTTCTCCATTTTCTTTTACTACTATTCCATGTAAAGCAAGTGGAATTGTTACCCAATGAAACTTTTTTATTCCTCCATAGTAATGTGTCTCAAATAAGGCTAAATTACTGTCGTTGTCTTCAAAAAGCGGGATTTGTTTTAAATCGAGACGAGGGGAGTCAACATGCGAAATTACGATTTTTAACCCTTCTTCAACAGGTTTTTTTCCTTTAGCTATTATTGCTGCAGAAGTTTCGTTGTTTATCTTTATATCTCTATTTTTTTTATCAACAACTTTTTTTATCTGTTGTATTGCCTCTCTTTCTGTTTTAGCATCGTTTAAAAACTTTTTATATTCGTCACAAAAATCATATATTTTTTTATGTTTTTTTTCTAGTGTTGTCCATCCGTTTTTTCTTTTGTATGCATATTTGCTCTCTTTTTCACCGTTTTTTTTCTTTTTATTCATAAAAATTAATCCTCTCTGTGAAGAAGTGATAGATTTTCATAATAAAAATATAACTAAAAAAACTTATAAAAAAGTAAAAAAAGAGAATTGTTTTTTCATTTATCTTTTTTTGATATATGTTAAAACTGCAACACCTACGATTACTATTAGGGATATTAATCCTATAAATATCAGCAGGTTCGACTCTAAATTGTCTGCTGCATCGCCCCCCTCCCCTTCTTCTTTGTCGTCGTTTGAGTCAGGCGTTGAAGTTGAGGAAGATTTTATCTTGATTTGCTGTGTATAGTATGTTTTGTTGCCGTTATTATCTGTCACTGTTAAATTTACGGTATAGTTGCCTTTTTCATCATATGTGTATGTTAATTTTCTTCCAGTATCGCTATTGCCATCACCAAAATCCCACTGGAAACTATATGGCGGTGCACCACCAAAACTGTTTGCTGTAAAATTTATTTCCTCTCCAACTTTTCCCTCAGAAACTGTGTAAAAAGTGCCACTCAAATCGGGGTTAGGGGCTGTGTCGACAAAATAGTCCAAAAGGGACATATAGTTACTACCTCCTTTTCCCCCTTCCATTTGTAATATAGCCGTTAGATTAAATTTAAAATATGCTGAAATACCTGTTATTTCTTTAATTGTTTCATTTGAATTTCCAGTATCAAAAGTAAAACTTATCTTACTCTCATCGTCTTTCTCGTAATCAACCTCTATTGTCTCAGACCCTTCGACCCCTGGCGTAGATGATAGAGAGTATTCTCCCTTTGTAATATTACAAGTTTTGTTGATATATGAAACAGTGTAGATATTTTGCGAGGTGTTTATCTGAACCATATAGTAAATATTTGGCTTGGTGTATTCTAAAAGAGCAGACATATCTGAAAGATTTAGAGAGGCAGACTCGTTGGATCCTTTGTCCTGTATTTCTCCATATACTTCAAGAGTTGCAGTAATGTTTCCGTTTTCCTCTTTAAAACAGCTCACTTCTTTTATGTCGATAGCTGGATTATTAAAACTTTTTTCTGAATATTCTCCTCCTAGCGCCATACCTGAAAAATCATAAATATCATTTTCCTCATCTTCTATAGCAGCACTCTCTTCTGCTGATCCAAGAGAGATAGTTGTTAAGAAAAGTATACAGCATATCACTAGCACTATAATTTTTGTTTTTTTTATCATCCTCGCTTTTTCCTCCTTTTAGACTACTTTCCCTATAATGATACTTAGTTTATAAAAGTTATTTAGCTAAAATTGATATATTTTATCTATCCTTTCTATTTAAGTTTGCTTTTAAGGTTTTTCATAGTAGTCGTAAGCTCATCAATAGAATCTTCTAATGACTCTAATGTTTCAGCTGCCTTGTTGGTTACCATGGCTCCATTTGGCGATGGTTCTATGACGCCATCGTTTTCTAACTTTCGTAAAGAGTATCTTATCATGTGTTGTGGCTGATCAGTCATCTTCGAAAGCCTTATAATCCCTATCGGCCCATGTTTCTGTACCGTTTTCAATACCTCTACATGTCGCCCTAAAAGATCTATCTCTTTTTCAGCTACATTTGTAAGATTTGTATTTTTATTTTCTACCAAAACTATAAACCTCCTTTAGCTGGTTAATTGTTAACACAATACACTACATGTTTATATTTTTTACCACTGTCCAATAAATCAGTTTAAAGCAAAAATATTAAACATAGAATCTTCATTCCATTGTTCTATGGCAACAGGATTCGCACTAATAACAATAAGTCCATTAAGAGAGAAAGAAGTATACGAAAGCCTGAAAAATCTTCCGCAAGTGATAGAAGTCCATCCTTTATTTGGTGAATATGATATACTAGTGAAAATCGAGAGTGCAAACCTAGACATGATCGGTAAAGTAGTTATCAAAAAAATCAGATCTATAAAAGGTGTAGTAGATACAAAAACACTAGTAAGCACTGGAAGTTTAACAGGCTAAAAAAATAAAAGCAATCAATTTTATATCCTTCTCTTTTTCTATATCTCATATACTTCAAAATATTTCTTCTTTAGATAATCAATATATTCTTCTGCGTTTAAACCACTATTGCAAACATTTTTAATTATTTCATCCGCTGTCATAGTTCTCCCATAATTATGTATATTGTCTTTGAGCCATGAAACAATATTTTTAAAATCACCATTCTCTATGTCTCTTCTGATGGAGGATTTTTTCTCTGTAAGAGTAGAATAGAGTTGAGATGCATAAATTGTACCAATTGTATAAGTCGGAAAATATCCAAAATGACCTTGACTCCAATGCATATCCTGCAAAACTCCTTCTCTATCTTTTGAAGGCTTCACACCAAGTAGATTATCCATTTTTCTATTCCAAATCTCTGGAAGATCAGAAACATCAACATTATCATTTATTAAATCAAGTTCAAGGTTGAATCTTAGAATTATATGTAAATTATATGTTAACTCATCAGCTTCAACTCTTATCAAACCAGGTTTCACTTGATTAACAAGTTTATACCAGCTTTCTAAATCTATCTGTCTCAATTTATCATGAAACATTTTTTTAAAAAATGGAAAGAAGTGCTTCCAAAATATTTTGTTTCGACCGATCATGTTCTCCCAGAAACGAGATTGAGATTCATGCAGCCCTACAGATGCGGCGTCAGAGACAACAGTGTTTTTATACTTTTTTTGAGGCATTTCTAGCTCGTATAGGGCATGCCCGGTTTCATGAATAGTTGAAAAAAATGAAAACAAAGGATTTTTGTGTTCAAAATTGGTTGTGATACGAACATCATCATGATCTAGAGACGTGGTAAACGGATGTGGCGATTCATCTAGCCTAGCCTTTGCCTCCGGCAGCTGAAGTTTACTTATTATCTTACGGCATATCCTTTTCTGTTTTTCTATATCAAATTCTTCGTCTAAACCTCTCTGCCCTTTGTAGACTTGACTGTCTTTGATTTTATCCAATATTATGGTTAATCTTTTTTTCAAAAAATCAAATTCTTTTTTTAGTTTATCAACAGTCATCCCTTCTTCATAATCGTCTAGGAGACTGTTGTATTTTGGACCAGGTATATTTATATAATCACAATATTCCCGTTCCAATTCAACAATTTTTTTCAGATGTGGTTCAAAAGTTGAGAAATTATTTTTTTTACGTGCTTTTTTCCATGCCTCATATCCTTTAGTGGTTGCCACACTCATTTTTTCTACAAAATCAGATGGAACCTTTCTAGCTTTTTTTACATCTTTCCTCAGTTTTTTAACAACGATTTTATCTTCTTCAGATAGTTTTTTAAAATTACTTTCTTTGGAGAGTTTTTGTATATGTTTCCATAGTTTGTCAGATACAATTTTTTCATGCGCAAGCCTAGAAACATAGGAGGATTGTTTCGATCTAGCTGCAGCTCCTTTAGGAGGCATATATGTCATTTGATCCCATCCTAAAAGTGCAGCTATTCCTCCAATTGTTGAAAGTTCCTCTTGTTTTTTGTATATGTAATCAAGTGAGTCCTTCATTCATTTCCACCTTATCTTTTAGATTTCTATTTCTATTCCTACTGGGCAATGATCTGATCCTTTTACATCTTGCATTATAAACACGTTTTTTACGTTTGGCATAAATCCTTCGTTTACAAAAAAATAATCCAGTCTCCATCCAACGTTTCTTTCTCTTGCTCTTGTTCGCATACTCCACCAGGTATATTGTTCAGGTTGTTTGTTGAATTGTCTGAATGTGTCAACGTATCCGTGGTCTATAAATCTATCAATCCATGCTCGTTCAACTGGTAAAAAACCTGAGGTTTTTTCATTGGCTTTAGGATGTGCAAGATCTATTGGTTTGTGAGCTGTGTTGAAATCGTCGCATACTACTATATTTTTTCCTTCAGCTTTTAGGTTATCGGCATATGCTAAGAATGTATCGTAGAAATCTAGTTTGTAATCTAATCTTTTTTGATTTTTTTTACCGTTTGGAAAATATATGTTGAATAAAACGAAGTCTTCATATTCTGTTATTAGCGTTCTTCCTTCTTGATCGAATTTTTTTATTCCAAATCCCTTTTTCTACGTTTTTTGGTTGCTTCTTTGTATATGTGGCCACACCGCTGTATCCTTTTCTTTCTGCTGAGTTAAAAAAAGTGTGGTATCCGGGTGTGTTCTTAAGATGTGGAGGGATTTGTTTAGGCAAGGCTTTGATTTCCTGTAAACATAAAACATCTGGTGATTCTTTCTGAAACCAGTCAAAAAATCCTTTACGATTTGCTGCTCTAATTCCATTTACGTTCCAGGAGATGAGTTTCATAATTCTTTTTTCTGTGAATGTTGCCTTTAATAATAAATTTAATCAATTTCCTCTGAAGGGATATTAGTATCTGTAATCGTTTTATAATATTTAAAACAAAACCAAAATATTTATATAATAATTCACATTAGAGTAAATACTATAGGATGTAGTTGCTGATGCCAGGTCGGAGACATAGATGCCGAGGAAGACGTGGGCGCAGAAGAGGAAAAAGATGGATAGACAAAACAATCAAACCCGTCGAGTTCACCCCAACTGAAAAGCCAGAAATCCCTAAAAAAACCATATTAATAACATTAGACGAACTCGAAGCATTACGCCTTGTAGACCTAGAGGAGCTTACACAACAAGAGGCAGCAGCAATGATGGGTGTCTCCAGAAAAACTCTATGGAATGATTTACACAGAGCGAGAAAAAAAATCACACGCGCATTAGTCAAAGCCTATCCGATCCGCATTGAAGGCGGAGACTACATCCAAAGAAAAAAAGAATATGGAGGTGAGAAATAAAATATGCCAGGTGGAGACAGAACAGGACCAGAAGGAAGAGGCCCCATGACCGGACGTGGTTTAGGATACTGCACGGGATACAACAGCCCAGGTTTTACCAAAGGAATACCACGAGGCCGTGGCTACGGTCGTGGTTTCGGCCGAGGACATAGATCCGGAAGAGGATTCGGTAGAGGAAGATTCTACAGACAACCATACCCAGAACGTAATCCCTACTATAGAGAACCATATCCTGATCCAGCTTACCGAGAACCGTATCGCAGACCAACCAAAGAAGAGGAAAAAGAATACCTTGAAGCAATGATAGAAGATCTAGAAGAAGAAATCAAAGCCCTGAAAGAAAGACTTGTGGATCTCACAGAAGAAAAATAAAGCCCCTAAAAATAATAAGGGGAGTTCTTTAAATCTCTTTTATATTTCTATAACGAACACCGAAGAAAAATAAGAGAATTAAAAACCAAAAAACGTGAACCGGAGCAATATAAAGATGAAAAAAGATGACAACCAAAAAAAGAAGATGAAAATCAATCTACCAAATGTAAAACATAAAATAGTTGTCCTAAGTGGCAAAGGCGGCGTTGGAAAAAGCACTGTCGCATCTAATCTCGCCGTAGCCCTATCACAAAAAAACTACAAAGTCGGTTTATTAGATAGCGATATGCATGGACCTAGTATACCGAAAATGCTAGGTGTAGAAGACAAAAAACCGACAGGCACACAAAAGTCTATAAATCCTATTCAAACGAAAGATGGTTTAAAAGTAATGTCTATGGGTTTTTTAGTACAGAATCACGACGATCCTGTTATTTGGCGTGGACCTATGAAGATGGGAGTCATACGACAGCTTCTTGGTGATGTAAACTGGGGGAAACTTGACTACATGATTATAGATCTACCACCTGGAACAGGTGATGAACCACTTAGCATTGCTCAAATCCTTGAAAATATCGATGGAGCCGTAGTAGTAACTACTCCTCAAGATGTAGCATTGGTAAGCGTTAGAAAATCTATAAATTTTGTAAAAAAATTAAATCTTGATATTCTAGGAATTGTTGAAAATATGAGTGGTTTTACTTGCCCACATTGTGGAGAAGATATAAATATCTTCAAAACAGGTGGTGGAAAAAAAGCAGCAGAAGATTTTCAAATACCTTTACTTGGAAGCATACCTTTGGATCCTCATATTGTAGAAGCGGGAGATACTGGAAAAACCTTTATGTTAAAAAACAGGAATAGAGAAACTGTTAATTCTTTTAACAAAATAGTTGAAAATATAGAAAAGATTTTAAATAAAAAAGAGGAAGTAGGAGGTGAAAGATAAAATATGCCAGGTGGAAATGGTACAGGCCCAACTGGTCAGGAGTCTACTGGTGGCCGAGGAAGAGGCCGAGGCGCTGGATTTGCAGGCCCAGGTGGAGAATGCCGCTGCCCTAACTGTGGCCATAAAGAACCACATCAGAGAGGCGTTCCTTGTAATACTAAAATATGCCCAAAATGTGAAACCCCGATGGTAAGAGCCTGAAAACTAATATTACATATAAGTTAAAAAAACATTTATTAGAGGTGAAGTAAAGTAAAAATGAAAGTAGCTGTAACTTCAAAAAATAATAATCTCGAAGCAGATGTTGACCCTCGTTTTGGACGATGTAAATATCTAATCTTTGTTGATACTGAAACCATGGATATGGAAGCGATATCTAATGAAAATGCTTCAGCGATGGGTGGAGCCGGTGTTCAAACAGCTCAGGATGTAGTAAATAAAAAAACCGAGGCCGTTATAACTGGCAATATCGGCCCAAACGCCTACAGAACTCTGTCCGCTGGAGATGTAAAAGTGTTCACTGGCGCCAACGGTTCTGTTAAAAACGTTGTTAAACAGTTTAAAAATGGTGAACTTGATGAAACAGAAAAACCCAACGTCGGAAGCCATTTTGGTGCAGGTGGAAGACGAGGCAGTGGCCATGGAGGAAAAAGATGAAGATAGGCGTCCCTTCTAACGGTGAAAAAGGTTTAGATGAAAAAATTGGTGAACACTTCGGCCGGGTTCCAAATTACACAATTGTTGATCTTGAAACTGATGATGTAAAAGTTGTTCCTAACACCAGTCATCATATGGGCGGTAGAGGCGATCCACCAGAGATTATGAAAAATGAAAACGTGGATGTGATGATATGCCGGGGTCTTGGCCGAAAAGCTATAAGCCTTTTCAACCAAATGGGCATACACGTCTATATTGGAGCTCATGGGACGGTGCGTGACGCTGTGAAAGCTTTCAAGAACGGAGAGCTTCAGAAAGCAGATGAAAGTGACGCTTGTCAGAGACATGCTTTTAGAGGCCAAGGTAAAAGAGGACACAGAGTTTAAAAAAAATTTCAATACCTTCTATTTTTTTTGTGGAAAAATTATGAAAACATATTTAGACTGCATACCCTGCTTTCTAAAACAATCATTAGAAGCAGCACGTATGACTAATGCTGACGAAAAAACTCAAGAGAGGGTTATAAAAAAAATTATGAAATATTTCCAAAACATAGATTTTAATAGCCCTCCTCCAGAGATTTCACGTGAAGCCCATGCTATCATTAGAGAGATAACCTGCCATAAAGATCCTTATAAAAAAGTTAAACAACAGTCGAACAAGATGGCTGAAAAAGAATATACTCATCTAAAAAAACTGGTTGAAAACTCTGATGATCCATTGTTTATGGCTATAAAACTTTCTATCGTTGGAAATATTATTGATTTTGGGACAAGCAACCGCTTCAAACTAGAGGAGATGATAGATAACGCAGTTGAAAAAAAATTTAGTCATGACGCGTATCCTTATTTCAAAAAAGTTTTAAAAAAATCTGATCAGATTCTATTTCTTGGAGATAACGCTGGTGAAATATTTTTCGATAAACTACTTCTTGAGGAAATAAAAAAACTCCATCCGAATAAAAAGATTTTTTATGTAGTAAAATCCAATCCCATTATCAATGACGCTACTGATGAAGACGCTATCTTCGCAGGTGTCGATGAATACGCAGAAGTTATAAAAGGTGATGAAAAACAACCTCGTTCTGCCCCTGGCATGATTCTGGATTATGCTTCAGAGGAGTTTTTAGATAAACTTGAAGAAACTGATATGGTTATTTCTAAAGGCCAGGGAAATTACGAAGCACTAAGCGACATAAACCGAGAGGTGTTTTTCTTGTTGATGGTTAAATGTCCTTTGGTCGCCCGAGATATTGGTGAAAAGATGAAAGAATTTGTTTTGAAGGTGAAAAAATAAATTATGATTATATCTGTCGCGAGTGGAAAAGGAGGCACCGGTAAAACTACCATCGCCTCTAATCTCGCTCTTGCTTTAGAAGATAAAACAATTCAGTATTTGGATTGCGATGTTGAAGAACCTAATTCAAATATTTTTATCAAAGCTGAAATAAATAACAGTGAGCAGGTATCTGTTGGCGTACCTTTTGTTCATGATGAACGATGTGATTTCTGTGGTAAATGCGCCGATTTCTGTCATTTCAACGCGTTGGCGGTGATTCCAGATAACGTTTTGGTGTTCCCCGAGCTGTGTCATGATTGCGGCGGTTGCAAACTGGTCTGCCCTAATGATGCCATTGAGTTTAAACAACGTTCTGTAGGCGTTTTAGAATATGGAGAAAAAGACGGTATAGATTTTTATCAAGGCATGTTAAATGTTGGGGAGATACAGGCTATACCCGTTATTCAAAGTTTGAAAAGAAGAGTTGATTCCAGTCATGATGTAGTTGTTCTTGATGCACCTCCAGGGACCTCTTGCCCAGTTATCGAAACAGTTCAAGAATCAGATTTCTGTGTTTTAGTCACTGAGGCTACTCCTTTTGGTTTACATGATCTCCAACTTGCTGTTGAATTGTTGAGACACATGAGTATTCCTTTTGGTGTGGTTATTAACCGTTGCGATACCGGTTTTAAAGACGTTGAGGTTTATTGTAGCAACCAAGATATTCCTATATTAATGAAAATCCCGTTTGATAGACAAATAGCACGTTTATATTCTGAAGGTATACCTTTCATAAATGAGCTAAATGGTTGGAAGGAAAAATTTCAGGTTTTATATCAAAAAATCGTAGAGAGGGTGGAAAAATGAAGGAGCTAACTGTCATAAGTGGTAAAGGCGGAACCGGCAAAACTTCTATCACTGCAGCTTTTGCCTCTCTTGCCGATAATGCAGTGTTGGCTGATTGCGATGTAGATGCATCTGATCTCCATCTGGTTCTTAGACCAGATATCAGAAAAACAATTGGTTTTCGTGGTTTACAGTTGGCTTCTATAGATTCCGAGACATGTATTGAATGTGGGAAATGCGTTGAATATTGCCGCTTTGACGCCATCAATGAAAAATTTAGTGTAAATAGAGATAGATGTGAAGGATGTGGAGTATGCGAATATGTTTGCCCTGCTGACGCTGTAGAAATGAAAGATCGAAACTCCGGTTTTGTTTACATTTCTGACATACGTTTCGGTCCTTTTGTTCATGCATTGTTAAAAACTGCTGAAGAAGCATCGGGTAAACTTGTAACGATGGCCCGTGAAAACGCTAAACAGTTAGCTGAGGATAAAAACAAAGATTTGATAATAATTGATGGTTCTCCTGGTATTGGTTGTCCTGTTATTTCAGCAATTACTGGTGTAGATGTAGTTTTGATTGTAACTGAACCTACTATTTCTGCTGTTCATGACTTGGAGAGGATTTTACAGGTTGCACATCATTTTGATACACCTGTTATGGTATGTATAAACAAATACGATATAAACATGGAAAATACAGAAAAAATAGAAAATTTTTGTAAAAAAGAAAACATAGATTTGATGGGTAAAATACCGTATGATGATGTTGTAACAGATGCAATGGTGAAAAAGAAGAATGTGTTAGAATTTAAACCAGATAATGTTTTATCCCATGAAATAGTAAAAATGTGGGACAAAATCAAGAATAGGATGGAAAAATAAAAAAAAAGAAAGATATTTTTATGGATATAGGTGGAGTTTTTTTAGGATATGAAACATTTTAATTATAAGGACGTTGAATTGGAAAAACCAGATGAAAAAGGATTAAAAGATGTCAAACTCCGTTGGCTTATCTCAAAAAAGGATGGCGCTGAAAATTTTGCCATGCGTCTTTTTAAAATTCAACCTAAAGGGCATACTCCTTTACACCAGCATGACTGGGAACATGAAGTGTTTATACTGGAAGGCAAAGGAATAGTTCGTAACAAAGAAAAAAAGGAAACACCATTTAAACCCGGCGACGTATTTTTTGTACCTTCCATGGATTATCATCAGTTTGTAAATACCGGAGATAAAGATTTGAAATTCCTTTGTATGGTGCCTATTTAAAAATTTTTTAGTTTATAATTTTCTGATATATCAAAGAGTTTGTCGGAATATGAACAATTCTTATTTCACTTTCACCCGCCGTGACAGAGTCTTCTAGATGACAATATAATCTGTCACCTTTTTCAATAATTGTATTTTTTTCCATAATATTCACATGTATTTCCTTTTAAATGAGGATCCATATCTAATGATTTTGTAGGAATACCAAGGGAGATATCGTCGAAATAAACTTTTAGATTCTGCCATTTTCCTCTACGTCTCCTTTTGACACTGTAAGATTAACCCAGTGTTGTCCAGTTTGAATGTTTTCATCTTGTTTGAACGCAACCGTTGGTGTAGATACATGAGATGGCGGTGGCAATATATTTGAAACATATACATAAACAACAAAAGCCATTAAAATCAGAAGTACAATTGCAACTACTCCAAGAATTATCGCGATTAAACCATAACTATCTCCTTCTTTCCTTGCGATGACGCCCAATATTATTGCAATAACTGCTAAAATAAGACCGACAATCGATACCCAAAATAAAATAATAGCTAGAATCCCACAGATCAATGCACAAATGCCTATATATCTGTATGATCTTTTCCACCCTTATCATAATAATTTGTGTTAAAAGACGAATAATTCTTACTTTCTTCAAAATTATCCTCATTATAGGATTTTTTATCCATTTTCCTCCATCCCTGGTCAATCTTATAAAAAAGACAATCGATTTGATTTAATAAAAATATTTCCCTTATCGGTACTGCGAAGTAAATTGTTGATTTCCTCCCCTACAATTTTTCGCGTTCATACATCAATTCTAATGAGAGTTTTTCTCTCCAATCAACATTTACTTTCGAAGTAATAAAAAAGAAAAAATAAACTCCCCCCCTCTTTTTTGATTAGTATAGAGCAATTTTAAGTCATATATTGATTTGTTTTCCATTAATTTTATATACAAAAATTTATATACATCGATAACTAATAATATTAATAATAAGAGCAATAATAAATATGGAGGAATAATCATATTATGTATACCATTTTTAAAAACAAGAAAGTGATACTAGCTTTGTTTCTATCTGCTGTGATGATAATAGGTGTTTTTTTGCCTGTAACTACTGCAGAGAAAAGCTTTGGGACAGACAAAGGATACGACACTGGACCATCTTACACTAATACCAAACCACTTAAAAGAGCCACATTTATCAACGCTGATGACCAATCCTTAGTGGATGATTACGCTTATATGGCGGGTGTTCCAGCTTCGACATTCAAAAATAAAGACACATTATATTCCCATCCCTTGTTGTTCTATAGAGACAATTATGATGCCAAAGAAGACAAATATAGATCTTTAAATGACAGAAAAGGACTTGACTATTTTATGGAGGATTGGATGAGTTATTGTAACGGTCAGATGGATCAGGTGACGACTGTTAATGTACCTAAAAACAAGGTTGATCAATGGAACGCTAAAGACTACAAAATCATTGAGGGAAACAACATATACAAGTTAGGAAAAGATATTGCTTTACAAGATTGGTCCTATAGCGATAAAGCAGTTATAGCAGTTGCAGATGAAAGCCATGGCGAGAAAGTTGAACCTATCTCCGGCAACATAACCGGAAGTATTCCAGCTAGAGATGTACAATCCAAACGTTTTAATTTACCTCAAATCAACATGATCACTCCTCAATTTGAGGATTTTATAGTTCCAGATGGATATAAATATATGAACGCCCGTTTGTGGTGGCCATGTTTCTACGTCGGTTTCCCAGGGGGAAATATTACTACCCCACCAGGTGATCCAAACCTTGAATTGTTCTGTAAGCACGAAGGTAAATGGATGCAATCTGATGCCACCTTAGGATGGAATCAAAAAAGTGGGATGGATCTAGACCACACCGCCACATATGTTTACAGTCCAGGGGATTGGCGTGTCGGTGTAACAGATGTACCAACACATTCTTCTGCCGATGAAAAAAAAGCACCATCTAACCATTTTGGAATCGGTCCACTACAAATTGGAAGATATGGAACTTTATTAGATGCAGTTAAAAATCTTGGTGATGTAAACTATAAGGTCGACCTTGAATTGTATCCTGGAGAAGAAATAGAAATTCCAGATGTTCCAATGAAAGGATGTGGAGAATCAAAATTTACGCTCACATGGGAAAACCCAGATACAACCTTGGGTTTCTCTCTTATTGGGCCAGGTGGTGAAGAAGTCTTATCCGTTATGAATACCAGCCGTACTAGCAGCCAAGAAATGCATCTCCAACAGCTTGGTGAATGTCTACCTGGAGAAAAATATTCAATTTGTGTTTTTACAAAAGAGGACATTGATAAACCTGTAGAATTCAAAGTGGAATATCATTGGAAACAGAAACATTCTAAATCGAAAAGTGATTCACTCAGCTCTGCTTCAGAAGGAGCTGTTTTAGCTAGTCAGATAAACGCACCTTTGTTATATACTTCCTCCTCTAAGTTACCATCTGCAACAGAGGAAGCAGTATACAAGCTTGGTGTAAAAGACGTTTATCTAGTTGATATAGGAGGCCGTTTAAACAAAAAAACGAAAGATAAAATAAAAGAAATAGTAGATATAAAACAGAGTTTTATCAAACTTGAAGATGTTTACAAAAGTATCAGGGATGAATCAGGTAGCCATGATGTAGTATTTACCACTATAGATCCATGGAGTTACTGGTATGTATATGAGAAAAAATCTGCTGGAGAACTCCCCGATTCCTTGCATCTGGGTCCTGCTACATATCTCGCAGCGCACCATGGAACACCTACATTAATTGTAGAGAATCACCCACGTCTTTCATCATCCAGAGTATGGCATAATGAACACTGGCGGAGGATGTCTAGTCGGACAGCGTCAGGCGAATCCTTACCTTCCGTTGCGGAGATGTTTCTTACCGGTAGCAGAGTTTATGATTTCCTAGATGACCATGGTTTCGACAAAACTGGTATGGAAAGCATGATTACGGTGGCTGGACAGTTTGATATAGGGATACCTTGGGATCGAACCTTTATAGGTAAAGCCAAACCCGGTCGGTTTTACGGTTCACCGCTAGATACAAGCTACTGGATCTCCAGAAGTGTGTTTTATCCATCTCTTATATTCGAAAACCCAGCGATGCAAGGAGAAACAGATTTAATCAATGGAAGCAGAAGCTCTCGACGTTTTCCGTTTTGGACAAAACTGGGTTTAAAACAGACGAAACCTTCTCAAAAAGAAACTTTTA